>JAJSZO010000045.1 GCA_030262795.1 Deltaproteobacteria bacterium
TGACTGGCGAGACGCAGCAGAGCCAGAAAACGCAGCATTTGTTCTCCAGCCCGTTCACCCCGGCAAATGCCCCAGAAATGAATTGTATTCTGACGGCGGTTAGACCGGCCAATTCGCTGCAAAAAGGTGGCAACAGAATCCGGCGGTTCAAAGAGAATCACCGCATCCACATCACCTACATCAATACCCAGCTCCAGTGTACTGGTTGCGACACAAACCGACCGGGCCCGTTGACGAAACCTTTTTTCGACGATTTGTCGTTCTTTGGCATTGAGGTTGGAGTAATGCAGTTCAGCCATTCCCATAAATTGCCCTTGTCGGTTTAACAATCCGAAAATTTTATCACAACGGCCCCTGCTGTTGGCAAAGATCAGAATTTTCCGATAATTCCATTCCCTGTACAGATCGTCGAGTAAGGTCATTAGTTCGTGTTCATCGTTTTTAAGGTGAATCAGCCGGGGAAGAATTTGACGGCTGACATTCTCAGTTAGAAGAACGGTATCCGGGCTGAAACCCAGGAAACGGATAACAACATCAGGATCGGCAATAGTAGCTGACAGAGCGATTTTCTGCAGTTGTTTGCCGATCCGACGTTCTAACCGTTGCAGCACATAAACCAATTGACGTCCTCGATACTGATGAATAAACGGATGAACTTCGTCGATGATTACCGTGTTGACCCGCAAGAGAAAACCACGCAAATCAGAATTGGAGCTGCCCAGCATTACGTCCAGCGATTCCGGTGTTGTGAGCATGATGTCAGGACAACCGCCACCGGCACGTTTGATATCGCCGGTACGAATAGCAAACCGGAGTCCCAGACGTTCGATTAGAACTGATTCAAAGCGGCGACGGATATCAAAAGCCAGAGCGCGGGTCGGTACGATATAGATGGCTGAGTCGGTCAATCCTGAGCGGATTATCCGTTCTAAGCAGGGGGCCAGCACAGCCTCGGTTTTGCCGGAACCTGTGGCTGACTGGATAATGAGATCCTTGCTTTCCAGAATGGGTCTGATCGCCTGCTCCTGTATCGGATGCAGGCCAGGGAAAGCTCCATAAAAAGCCCGGAAAGTATTAGGGAGCAAAAGAAGTGGCGAGTCTTGTGCTTCATTACCGGATAAAAGAGTGTTGTGCATGAGCCTTTTGGGAAACAAAAAAACTTTTAAATTGATTTTGATCAACAAAGGATAAATTCTTGTAAAGAAGCTGTTCCTATGATATAATACAACTAATTGATTTTAGTGAAATAATCAGGAAACAGCTTTATAAAAAAAGTATCACAGATTTGGTTTAATATCCAAGGATTTTTTGTTTCCTTGAGGTGATAAAATGAAAAAATATCCCATTGGAATCCAGAGTTTTGAAGTGATCAGGTCAGATGACTACTATTATGTGGATAAAACCGAGTTTGTTAAAAAATTATTTGAATCAGGAAAATATTATTTTTTTTCCCGTCCCAGAAGATTCGGGAAAAGTCTTTTTCTGGATACATTGCACCAGGCATTTGCAGGCAGGAAAGAATATTTTAAAGGTCTGTTTCTTGAAAACAACTGGAACTGGGATGAACAACTTCCCGTGCTGCACATCAGTTTTGGAGCCGGCATCTTCAAGGATACTGATAGCCTGAATTCTCGTTTTAATTATCTTCTTTCAGGATTTGCAGAAGAATATAAAGTTAAGTTAAAAGGAAAAAATATAAGTGACAGGTTTGATGAGCTTGTCAGAAAAATATCTGAAAAACAGAATCAAAAAGTTGTAATCCTGATAGATGAATACGATAAGCCGATCCTTGATAATATAGATAAACTTGAAACAGCCATTGAGATCAGGGAAGGATTGAAGAATTTCTATTCTGTTATCAAGGATCTGGACAGCTATCTTAAATTTGTATTCATTACCGGAGTCTCAAGGTTCAGTAAGGTCAGTATTTTCAGCGGTCTGAACAACCTAAAGGATATCAGTCTTGACAGCCGTTATTCAGCAATTTGTGGTTATACTCAAAACGAACTTGAATGCGTATTTAAGGAACCTCTTAAACGTGTTGATCTGAATGCAATCAAAAAGTGGTATAATGGTTATAATTTTCTTGGAGAACCTGTTTACAATCCATTTGATGTTCTGCTTTATCTTGACACAGGTGAATTTCGAAACTACTGGTTTGAAACAGGCACACCATCTTTTTTGATAAAACTTATTCAGGACAGAAAATATTATGTTCCGGAGCTTGAGTCTTTTAATGCAGGCGATGAAATTCTGGACAGTTTTGAGATTGACAATCTATCCCTTGAAACAGTTCTTTTTCAGACAGGCTATGTTACCATAAAAAATAAGTTTAAACTTGATTCCGAATATGTTTACACTCTTTCATACCCTAATCTTGAAGTTAAAAAAAGCCTGAACAGATACATTCTTAAATCTCTCAGCCAGGTTTCCATTTCCCATAGAACAAAAACTCAGATTAATATTCGAAAAGCCCTTGCCGCGGGTGATCTTGAAAGTATAAATGAAAATTTTCATTCCTTTTTTGCTTCAATCCCCCATGACTGGTACAGGAAAAACAGACTCTCGGAATATGAAGGATATTATGCTTCAATTTTTTATGCTTATTTTACTGCGACAGGTCTTGATGTAACTGCCGAAGACACAACTAATCAGGGAAGAATTGATTTAACTGTAAAGCTTGATGATAAAATTTATATCATTGAGTTCAAGGTGATTGAGGTTGATAAAACAAAAGGATCTGCCCTTGAACAGATAAAAAAGAAAAAGTATTCTGAAAAATATCAGCAAAAAGGAAAGAAAATCTATCTTGTCGGGATAGAATTCAGCAAGAATGATAAAAATATAAAAAATTTTATGTGGGAAGAAGAAATTGGAACTTTCAAGTAAGGAACGTGGACAAAATAACTTCCCCAAGTAGGCGCACAGATTTGGGTCGAATTTGTTGATGGAATAGCGGGCTATAAGGAGAACCGGTCAATGAAAAAATATCCCATTGGAATCCAGAGTTTTGAAAAAATAAGATCCGGTAATTTTTATTACGTGGATAAAACCGAGTTTGTTTATAATCTGGTTGAAGAAGAATCCGGTTATTATTTTCTCTCCCGTCCCAGAAGATTCGGGAAAAGTCTTTTTCTGGATACATTGCACCAGGCATTTGCAGGCAGGAAAGAATATTTTAAAGGTTTGTTTCTTGAAAACAACTGGAACTGGGATGAACAACTTCCCGTGCTGCACATCAGTTTTGGAGCCGGCATCTTCAAGGATACTGATAGTTTGAATTTGCGTTTTAATTATCTTCTTTCACGATTTGCAGAAGAATATAAAGTTAAGTTAAAAGGAAAAAATATAAGTGACAGGTTTGATGAGCTTGTCAGAAAAATATCTGAAAAACAGAATCAAAAAGTTGTAATCCTTATAGATGAATACGACAAACCAATCCTTGATAATATAGATAAACTTGAAACAGCCATTGAAATCAGAGAAGAATTGAAAAATTTCTATTCCGTTGTCAAGGATCTGGACAGCTATCTTGAATTTGTATTCATCACCGGAGTCTCAAGGTTCAGTAAGGTAAGTATTTTCAGCGGCCTGAATAATCTTGAAGATATCAGCCTTGGCCGCCGCTATTCAGCAATTTGTGGTTATACCCAGAACGAACTTGAATGCGTATTTAAGGAACCTCTTAAATGCGCTGATCTGAATGCAATCAAAAAATGGTATAATGGTTATAATTTTCTTGGAGAACCTGTTTACAATCCATTTGATGTTCTGCTTTATTTGAAATCAGGTGAATTTCGAAACTACTGGTTTGAAACAGGCACGCCATCTTTTTTGATAAAACTGCTGAAAGAGAATCAATATTATATTCCTTTGCTTGAACTTTTTGAGGCAGGAGAAGGACTTCTTGGAAGTTTCGAGATTGAGCATCTTGAACCTGAAACCCTGCTGTTTCAGACGGGTTGTCTGACTATTAAAGAAGAAATAAGCCTTGGCTCAAGAAAGAGCTATTTGCTTGGATTTCCCAACCTTGAAGTTCGAATGAGTTTTACCGATGTTATTCTGAATCATTATTCCTGCCCCCCTGCAAAAAAAGAAAAACGCCTGACAGCAGTTTACAGAGCTTTGTTTGAAGCAAGATTAGATGATCTGAAAGAAATATTTCTTTCTTTTTTTTCATCTATTCCCCATGACTGGTATAGAAAGAACAAAATATCAGAGTATGAAGGCTATTATGCGTCAATTTTTTACTCATATTTTACAGCCGCAGGTCTTGATGTAACTGCCGAAGACACAACTAATCAGGGAAGAATTGATTTAACTGTAAAGCTTGATGATAAAATTTATATCATTGAGTTCAAGGTGATTGAGGTTGATAAAACAAAAGGATCTGCCCTTGAACAGATAAAAAAGAAAAAGTATTCTGAAAAATATCAGCAAAAAGGAAAGAAAATCTATCTTGTCGGGATAGAATTCAGCAAGAATGATAAAAATATAAAAAATTTTATGTGGGAGGAGGAAATTGGAATGATAAGTTACGTGGGTAACCCGGAAAGATGACAATGATTTCCGAAGACAGCGATAAAAAATTGGTCGATCAACACAGGCACAACGCAAAACCTGACAGCTCAATTACATGTGAGATTTTAAAACATTCATTAAACAGTGAACTCTCGTGTGCATCTGCATTTTTGATAGCAAAGAAGTGCAATGTCTCTCCCTACAAGGTTGGAATGATCGCAGATTTAATTAATTGCAGGTTGGTAAAATGCCGGATGGGGTTGTTTGGGCATAGACCTGATAAAAAAATTGTAATACCTGTAAAGACAACGGACCAAAATCTTAAAAATACAATTACCGACAATCTTGTTGAAGGAAAACTCGCTTGCAAAATTGCATGGAATATCGCATTCTGCTTTAAAGTCAATAAAATGACAGTCAGTGGTATATGTGAAGGCATGAATATTAAAATTAATAAATGCCAACTCGGAGCATTCTAGCTTGTATTACTCTAATAAAATACTTTTCAATAAAAAATCAGCATGCCAAATTTTGGCAATAATGGTTGTATTGTTTATTTTTTCAGTCTGTTATTCTGGATGTGGAAAGGAACAGAGTTCTGATAATATGCTTGAGGACATTCTTAAAGCCGGTGAAATTACTGTTGTTACACGTAATAATGCCAACTGTTACTACCTGTACAGGGGACAGGCAATGGGTTTCGAGTATGATCTTGCAAAAGCTTTTGCTGATTATCTCGGAGTTAAATTAAAGGTTAGAATTGCTGAAAAATGGGAGGGTATGATTCCTGCCCTGATGAAGGATACAGGTTCATTTATTGCTGCCAGTATGACAATTATGCCTGAAAGGGAAAAGTGGATCTCCTTTTCAAATGGATATATGCCAATCCAGCAATATATAATTACACATCGAACAAACAGATCAATTAGATGCACTGATGATCTATCGGGAAAAATTGTTCATGTTAGAGCAGGCACTTCCTACGAGGAAAGGCTTAAGTTACTAAAAAAGAAAGGAATTGACCTTGAAATTAAGCTGTACAATGATTTGCCTACTGAGGAACTTATACGCCAGGTTGCTGAAGGAAAGATAGAAATTACAATAGCTGACAGCAATATCGCGTTACTTAATCAGAAGTACTATCACAATGCTGTATTGGCATGTCCGATAAACGAGCAGGAATTCCTGGGATGGGCTGTAAATCGAAATGCACAAAATCTTCTTTCTCGAATAAATTGCTTTTTCAAACTCATTAAAGAAAATGGTAAATTCAATGAAATATACAACAAGTATTATGTAAATATTGATGATTTCGATTTTGTTGATCTTAGAGCATATCACAGGAGGCTTAAAAGCAGGCTTCCAAAATATAAAAAAATTATCATGAAAGCGGCAGATTACCATGGGCTCGACTGGAGATTAATTGCAGCGCAGATGTATCAGGAGTCTCATTTTAACCCAAGGGCGCGAAGCAGATCAGGGGCAAGAGGCCTTATGCAGCTCACCCGCTCTACAGCGAGAAGCCTCGGGGTAAAAAATATTTTAGATCCAAAACAAAATATTAATGCCGGTGTTCAGCATTTGAAGAATCTTTATACTTATTTTAAAAATGCGAAAGATTCAAACAGGTTATTTATAGCTCTCGCTGCTTACAATGTTGGCCAGGGACATATTTTTGATGCTCGGGATATTGCTCGCAAGATGAATCTTGATCCGGATAAATGGTCATCACTCTCAACAACCCTGCCTCTTTTAACCCACCAGAAATATTATAAAAAGGCCAGATATGGATATTGCAGAGGAACAGAACCCATAGAATATATAAACAAGATTATGATGTATTATGATATTTTGAAGCGTCAGGGAATAGAATATAAGGACGAGGCAAACTCGTCCCTTTGTAACTATCTGATTTTCTTAACACGAACATCCAACAAATGGATTGGATAGTTTTTCTCTTCCTATGGTGGTGTTAGGCCCATGTCCCGGGAAGACATTTACATCATCATCCAGCTTAAACAGCCTGTTTTTTATGCTTGATATCAATGTGTTAAAATTTCCTCCAGGCAAGTCACTACGTCCAATCGAACCGGCAAAAAGCGTATCTCCGACAAAAAGTTTGCTATCAGTATAAAGCGAAATTCCTCCAGGTGAATGCCCGGGAGTATGTATAACCTTTAATCTGATTTCGCCAAAGCTTATAGTATCGTTATCCTCCAATGTTCTATCAGGTGGCGGTGAGTTCTCTGCTGAAAATCCAAATAAAGTTGCATCAGACGAAAGCCGGCTCAGCATTGGTGCATCAAGAAGATGAATAAGAATATCAGCACCTGTTGCTTCTTTCATTTCTTTGTTGCCGCCAACATGGTCAAAATGGCCATGCGTATTTATTATATATTTTAATTTCAGCTTTGAGTCTGCAAGGGACAAAAGAATTTTTTCTGTCTCATCTCCGGGATCTATTACTGCAGCTTCTCTTGTTTTTTCACACCCTAATATTATGCAGTTAGCCATAAGCGCCCCAACAGTTAGTTCTTTAATAATCAAAATGCCTCCCTGGTGTTACCTTGTATCGTTTGTAGGGGCAGGTTTCAAACCCGCCCCTACTCCTTTTTTTTCTTCTTTTAGTGCAATGCATATGCTGTCAAGAATTCCATTTATAAAAGCACCTGATTCTTCGGTACCAAATTTTTTTCCTATATCAATAGCCTCATTAATAGATACCTTTGATGGAATATCACTGCAGAAAAGCATCTCATATACAGCAATTCTTATAATATTTTTGTCAACAATGGCCATGCGGCTGATTTTCCAATTACTGGAAAAGCGCTCAACTACCGAGTCAATTTCAGGCCTGGCCTTAACAACACCATTGACCAGTCTAAAAAAGAAGGATAAATCTTTTTTTGAGGTCACAAAATTCTCACAAAAAAGTTTAACTGCTTCTTTTGAGTCATTCTGACTCATATCCATATAAAAGAGAGCCTGTAAGGCAAGTTCCCTTGCCTTGCGTCGGTTTATCATATTTTATGCGTTATCAACCGCTTCAATCAGATTAGCCATTTCTATGGCACTTAATGCCGCACTCCATCCTTTGTTGCCGGATTTCATGCCGGAACGTTCTATGGCCTGTTCGATTGTATCTGTAGTTATAACTCCGAATATTACAGGAATTCCGTATTCCAGGCTGACCATTGCAACGCCTTTAGTTACTTCGGCACTTACATAATCAAAATGCGAGGTCGCTCCACGAATCACGGCACCAAGACATATAACGGCATTATAACGATTTTTTTCTGCTAATTTTTTCGCAATCAGCGGTATCTCAAAAGCACCGGGCACCTTTATTATTTCAATATCTTTTGTATCAGCACCGGAACGCAGCAATGCATCAACTGCACCTTCTGTTAGCTTGCCGGTAACAAAATCATTAAAACGGCTAACCACTATGGCAAATTTTTTCCCTTTGGCAAGAAGTTTACCTTCTATAACTTTCGGCATTTATGTTCCTCCTGATTTATAGTCTTGCATCAACATTAAGCAGATGTCCCATCTTAAGTTTTTTACACTCAAGATAATCCTTGTTGTACTCATTAGGCCTTATTTCAATAGGCACCTGTTCAACAATACTCAGACCATATCCATCAAGTCCAACCATTTTTTTAGGATTGTTTGTAAGCAGCCTCATCTTTCTGACCCCAAGATCAACCAGAATCTGAGCGCCCATGCCGTAATCTCTCATATCAGGCTTGAATCCGAGCTTTTCGTTCGCCTCAACTGTATCAAGGCCCTGATCCTGAAGCGCGTAAGCTTTTAATTTGTTCACAAGACCAATTCCCCTGCCCTCCTGCCTGATATAAAGAAGCACACCTGCGCCTTCTTTTTCTATTTGCTCCATTGCTTTATGAAGCTGATCTCCGCAGTCACATCGAAGAGAACCAAATATATCACCAGTCAGGCATTCCGAATGCACTCGAACAAGTACCGGTTTTTTCGGATCAATTTCTCCCTTAACGAGGGCAATATGAAGCAGATCATCAACATCATTCTCATATACAATGGCTTTAAACTCCCCTGCATATGCGGTAGGTATAGTTGTTTCCGCTACATTACGTACAAAAGATTCCGTACGCATACGGTATTTCACCAGATCTGCAATCGTACATATTCCCAGACCATGTTTTTCACTGAATTTCTCAAGAGACGGCATTCTGGCCATAGTACCATCTTCGTCCATTATTTCGCAAATAACACCGGCCGGCTTTAAACCTGCAAGGGATGCAAGATCAACAGACCCTTCTGTTTGTCCTGTCCTGACCATAACACCACCTTTTTTTGCTCTTAAGGGGAATATATGTCCCGGCCTGACAAGATCATTAGCTTTGGCGTCATCCGCAACAGCCGTAAGAATTGTAACAGCACGGTCTGCAGCAGAAATTCCTGTTGTTACACCGCGTCTTGCTTCTATTGATACGGTAAAACCTGTTTTAAAGGAAGATGTATTGTTGTCAACCATTGGCGGAAGATCAAGGGCATCAAGCATTTCACCTTTCATAGAGAGACAAATCAGTCCCCGTCCATATCTCGCCATAAAATTAATGGCTTCAGGAGTAACTGCTTCAGCAGCCATAGTCAGATCACCCTCATTCTCACGGTCTTCATCATCAACAAGGATAACCATTCGACCTGCCTTTATCTCCTGAATAGCTTCTTCAATACTAATAATTGACATTTTTCTAATATCTCCTGTTCACGGTTATACCTAAGTTGAGCGATTTTTGGCTCAATCTGCACTGATCTCTTGCGCATTTCTTCCCCCAAAATCGCTCAACTTAGGTTATAGAAAACCGGATTTTGCCAGAAATTGCTTATCAATCAATGATTTCTTAGATGATTTTTTCGATTTTTGTTCTTCATAATCATCATTTATTATAAAACGTTCAACATATTTTCCTATCAGATCCGTTTCAAGATTAACATAATCTCCAATCTTTTTAAAGCCTAAGTTAGTCAGCTTTGCACTATGAGGGATTATACTCACCTCAAAACTTGTCTTATCGCAATTATTTATGGTAAGGCTGATACCATCTACTGAGATTGATCCCTTTCTGATCATATAGATAGATAAGGATTCAGTCACCTCAAGCGTAATTATTACAGCATTCCCTGATGTCGTTATGTTTTTTATTGAGCCTATTCCATCTATATGTCCTGAAACAAGGTGTCCGTCTATACGATCGGAAAGGCGTAGCGCGCGCTCAAGATTAACCCGATCTCCAATCTTTGCTTTTCCGAATGTTGTTTTAGAAAGGGTTTCAGGAGACACATCAGCCTCAAAACTTTTTCCGCTAATCTCAACAGCCGTTAGACAGGCACCGTTAACTGCAATGCTGTCTCCTGTTTTAGTTTGGTCAAGAGGGTAATCAGCATTAACGGTTAAGCGCTTACCCTGTCCTGAAGAACGAATCGTTGTAATAGTGCCAAGCCCTTCTATTATCCCTGTAAACATACAGACCTCATTAACAATGGTCAATTCAGCTAACCCTGATTCCTGATCCCTAACCCCCGATCCCTGACCCAACATATCCTTCGATCATTACATCATCCCCGAAACGGCAAACATTTATATTCTTAACTGAAATGCAATGCTTCATCAAATCAGGTCCATGCCCCTTGCACATGGGAATACCATCATCGCCTCCAAGAATTTTTGGAGCATAAAAAAATATCACCTTATCAACTATTCCCGCTGAAAGCGCAGATGCATTAACCCTGCTTCCACCTTCAATCAGCAGACTTGTTATATCCAACCTCCCGAGATGCACCATAAGTGAAGCAAGATCTATAACGCCGTCCTTCAGCGGAGCTTCAATAACTTTAGCGCCTTTTTGTTCTATTCTCTTTTTTTTATCCTCTGAAACAGAATCGCAGCTTATTATAATTGTATCGGAATCAGAATTAAGCTGCAATACTCCGGCTTCTTCAGATATAGAAAGATTGGTATCAAGTATTATTCTAACAGGGTCCAAACCATTCATATCGTCCAAACGGGTGGTCAGGCTGGGATTATCAATTTTAACAGTATTAACACCGACCATAATTGCATCCGCGGCATGACGAAGCTTATGGACAAATTTTCTTGATTCTTTACCTGAGACCCATCTGGCGTCACCTGTTCTGCTTGCAATACGTCCATCCAAAGTGGCGGCACATTTTAAAGTTACAAAGGGACGGCCTGTTTCGACGAATTTTATAAAAGCCTCATTTAGTTTTTTTGCTTCATTCTCACAAATTCCAAGAGTAACATCTATATCTTTGCTTTTTAAATAATCTATGCCGCCGCCTTTAACATTGGGATTGGGATCTTTCATTGCAACAACGACTCTTTTTATACCGGCCTCTGCAATTTTTAAAGTGCATGGTAATGTACGGCCTGTATGATTGCATGGCTCAAGTGTAACATAAAGGGTCCCACCTGCTGCCGAACTTTCTGCATCATCAATGGCATTGATTTCTGCATGGGCTTCGCCAACAGCTTTATGGTATCCCTTACCAACAACCGTGCCGTCTTTAACAATAACAGCTCCGACCATGGGATTCGGTGATGTAAAGCCCAATCCCTTTTCAGCAAGGCCAAGCGCCATTTTCATAAAATAATTATCATCCACGTTCCTTATTATCCCTGATCCCCTGCTGTTCACTTAGCAAGGTTCTTCAGTTCAAAAACAAAATCATTTACATCCTTGAATTCTCTGTAAACTGATGCAAACCTGACATATGCGACATCATCTATTTCGTGAAGCTTTGCCATGATCTTTTCGCCGATAATTGATGAAGGGATTTCTTTTTTTCCTGTTTCTCTGAGATCACGCTCCAGATTATCTATAAATTCTTCAATGACATTAATGCTGATGTTACGTTTTTCGCAGGCTCTTTTTATGCCGGCAGTTATCTTATCCCGATTGAAGGCCTCTCGACGTCCATCCTTCTTGATAATCATAATAGGGATTTCTTCAATATGTTCGTAAGTAGTAAAACGCCTGCCACATTCAATACACTCTCTGCGTCTTCGTATTACATTTTCATTTCCGCTTAATCTGGAATCTATGACCTTGTTGTTAATTTTTCTACAAAATGGACACTTCATGAATTTTCCCTGTAATTACTTTCATCTAAGGTGACACAAAGTTTCTTGATTTTAATACCTGCTTCACCCAATAGATCCATGGCTAAAGAATCCGCATATCCCGAACCATAATAGATAGCTCTAATGCCGGCATTGATAATCATTTTAGCGCATATAGAACAAGGCTGATTTGTACAGAAAAGCGATGCATCCTTTATAGAAACGCCATGGAGTGCAGCCTGAATAATAGCATTCTGCTCCGCGTGGATGCCTCGACACAGCTCATGCCTTTCACCGGATGCGATATTCAATTCTTCACGAAGACAACCAATGTCAAGACAATGTTTAATACCGGTTGGAGCGCCATTATATCCAGTTGTCAGTATTCTTTTATCCTTAACGAGCAAAGCGCCAACTGCTCGTCTGCGACATGTTGAACGTTTTGCCACAAGGTGGGCAATATCCATAAAATAGGTTTCCCATGAAGGCCGCGTATAATTATCTGACATTTTAGTAATCAGCTTAAACTACTACCTCTAATAGTGGTTAATCGGAAAGTTATTACAAAGTTCGCGGCTCTTCTGCCTGGCGGCACTAATAACCTTGTCATTATTATGATTTTTGAGTACATCAACAATGATTTTCGCAATAATTTCCATCTCAGGTTCTTTCATGCCTCTTGTAGTTATAACAGGTGTGCCTATTCTTATACCACTTGTTACAAAAGGACTTAACTTTTCAAAAGGTATGGAATTTTTGTTAACTGTAATACCCGCCCGGCCTAAAACTGCTTCAGCATCTTTTCCAGTGATATCAAGATTTCTCAAATCTGCAAGCATCATGTGGTTATCTGTGCCGTCAGATATAAGCTTTACACCGCTTTTTATCAAATTTTCTGCAAGAGTTTTTGCATTGTTTACTACATTAATCTGATACGTCCTGAAAGATTCGGCAATGGCTTCCTTGAAAGCAACTGCTTTGGCCGCAATGACATGCATCAGTGGTCCACCTTGTATTCCCGGAAAAATTTGTTTGTCCAACTTAGTGCTGTAATCCGACTTGGCTAATATTAACCCGCCTCTGGGTCCTCTGAGAGTTTTGTGGGTTGTGGAAGTTACAACATCTGCAAATGGGACAGGAGATGGATGAACACCAGCTGCTATCAATCCGGCTATATGAGCCATATCTACAACAAGATAAGCGCCAACTGATTCGGAAATTTCAGCAAATTTTTCAAAATCTATTATACGCGGATAGGCACTTGCTCCGGCAACAATCATCTTGGGTTTATGTTTTTTCGCCAACAAAGCTATTTCTTCATAGTCAATTCTTCCGGTATCTTTTTTTACTCCATAGTGAACAAAATTATAAAGTCTGCCTGAAAAACTTACCGGACTTCCGTGAGTAAGATGGCCGCCATGAGAAAGAGCCATACCAAGAACGGTATCACCTGTATTTAAAAGTGCAAAATATACCGCCATATTGGCCTGGGAGCCTGAATGGGGCTGGACATTTGCATACGCCGCGTTAAAAAGTCTCTTTGCTCTTTTGATGGCCAGTCTTTCGGCAATATCAACGTATTCACAGCCTCCATAATAGCGTTTATCCGGATATCCTTCAGCATATTTATTTGTTAGCACACTGCCCTGAACAGCCATAACCGCCCGGCTTGCAATATTCTCTGAGGCTATAAGTTCCAACGTGTTGCTCTGCCTGTCAATCTCCTTTGCAATTGCATCTGCAATATCAGGATCTATATTTGAAATATCTTTTAAATCCAATTATTATTCCTTATTTATTCGTCCACTAATTACACGAATTTACACTAAATAGAAACTAATGGTTAGTGCTACTTCGTGTAATTGGTGGACAAATTAATGTTTTTTATTCGATTTTAAAGTAATTTAAATAGCGAAGCGACATCATTATTCGACGTTCGATGTTGGACGTTCATCTTTTAATTTGTTCTATCCGGTCAAACTTTTCTATTCTGAGTTGATGTCGTCCGCCTTCAAATGGTGTTTCAATCCATGCTTCAAGCATTGCAAAGGCAAGAGCTTCTCCTGTAACACGCCCCCCTATTACCAATATATTGGAATCATTGTGCCGCCTACTCATAATAGCTGCAAAAAGACCGCTGCAAAGCGCGGCTCTCACATGCTGGAATCTATTTGCAACCATAGACATTCCTATTCCAGTTCCGCAAAGCAGTATTCCTCGTTCATATTTTCCCTCTGAAACGGCTGAGGCAACCTTGATTCCAAAATCCGTATAATCTACTGAATCCTCACTATCAGTGCCCACATCTTCAATATCAACGCCGTTTTCAATGATACAAGCCTTGATCTTTTCTTTCAAATGATAAGCAGCATGATCACAGCCTATAATGACAGGTGTTTTGTTTTTATACATATTTTTAATACCTTATCCTTAACCCACCTCCATCTCTACCTTCAGTCTATCAATATATCCGCAAGGGAAAAAATAATATAATCACAGACTGAAAGTTAGCCC
>JAJSZO010000046.1 GCA_030262795.1 Deltaproteobacteria bacterium
TGGACAGTCCGAGTTCACGAAATGCAAGACGGTAATCAACAGGAAGCGTTAGCCGTTGAACTTTCTAATTCCTGGAAAACGTTCGATAGATCCGAAGTTTCATAATCCATTCCAAGTCTCCCTATGGTTTGTTTTTCTTAATAGTGACATAGCGGTTTTTTATTATCAACTGTTTATTATCAAATTTTGTTTTGCAAAAAATGCGAAACTTTAGTAACAACCCTTAAAATTCTGTTTCATTGTAAACTCAAAATCAGAATTAACCTAAGGAACGTGGACGAAATAACTTCCCCAAGTAGGCGCACAGATTTGGGCAAAGGCGGCCTGAAGCTGTGATGCATAGTTGGGGAAGTTATTTCGTCCACGTTCCTAAAAGCAAGGAGGAGAAAAAATGTGGGTATTTAAGAAAGTACGGTTGGTAATTGTTTTATCGGTGATGTTGTGTTTGGGGCTCAGTCTTCTGGGATGTGCAACCACTTCGCAGATACAGGCCCTTGAAGAAAAAACTCAGCAAGCCTTGGATAAGGCGGAGGAGGCCTTGAAGGAGTGTCAAAGCGCCAAAGCTGCCGTCAAGAATTCATCCAGGTACAGTGCCGAAGCAGCGGATAGTGCCCAAAGGGCAGAGAGTGCAGCGGTAAGAGCCGAAAAAGCCGCCAAGATTGCAAAAGGCCATACGAACAGGGCCGAAGAAATGGCTAAAAAGTGCGAGAACATTTTCGAACAGATCACCGCAAAGTAAGAGTTAGGTGGTCGTTACTACGACCCCTCAATGCAGAGAGAACACTTGGAATCACGCTTGGATTAGATGGTGGTAACTGAGATACTGTTCTCACGGTACTTAAAGCAACTGCAAAAATTTTCAGCTCTCTTATAATCCCCGGCCTTATAGGAGTAAAGGAAATGAACCCTGCATTAAAGTATGAAGAGAAGTTATCAAGGAGAGGTTTCTTCCGCATCGCAGCTCAAACCACACTCGGTTTTGCAGGCCTGTCGGCAGTCAGTTTTGTCTGCGGTGTGGAAGAAGCATTAACACAAATAAAAGGTGAGACAATGAGCGTGATAACATTGCCAAAACCAATGACAAAGGGAAAGGTCTCCTTGGAAGAAGCGATAAACAAGAGAAGGTCTGAGAGAACTTTCTGGAACGTTCATTTGACAGCGGAAGACCTTTCACAAATCCTCTGGGCAGCACAGGGAAAAACTGATCCAAGAGGACTCAGGACTGCGCCCAGCGCCGGCGCTCAATATCCACTGGACATCTATGTCGTTATCGGAAAGGTTAAAGAGTCCGGCGAGGGGCTTTATCACCACGATCCACAAAGACATTCCCTGAGACTTCTCTATGAGGGAGATCTTCGCCGCCCCCTGGCCGAAGCCTGTCTGGGGCAGATGTTCATAGCGGATGCGCCGATTGTAATTGTTATCACTGCAGAATATGAGAAGATTACAGACCGATATGGTGAGAGAGGGGTTAGATATGCCCATATGGAGGTCGGTCACGTGGGACAAAACATATATCTTCAGGCAGAAGCGCTGGGCATGGGAACCGTGGTGACAGGAGCTTTCCGGGACCGGGCGGTTTCGAAGTCATTGAGCCTTCCAGAAAAGCACAGGCCATTGTATGTCATGCCTGTTGGATACGTAACGCAATGAAAATACATAGCAATATCTGCCACACAATGATCCTCGGAAAGCAATATGGAAAGATTTCTTAAAGAAAAAGCTTCTTGCAGAGCATTTTTAAGGAGAGGCTGTTTGTTTTTAACCTTTTTTGGAATTTATCCCGGTTTTTTTGACTCGTTGACCAAATTCGAATAGCCGCTCATATTTCCACTTGCTTCCATGTAAATCCGTTACAAATAGCGCTTTCATTCAGGCAATTTCTCCAGGAATATGGGTTCGCACAAAAATAAGTTCGCAATTTTAAGTGTTGAGGTGCCCGTCTGACAAGACGCGAAAGCTCAGGAATATCAGGATATTCCGAACATTATGCCCCATCCTGTACATCCTGATTATCTTTTTCTAACGCTTCTCTAACTGATGTTTGATATTCTTTAATTTTTTCTTGAATGCGCTTGTCAGTCAAGCCTAAAATCTTGGCAGCCGCCAATGCAGCATTGGCCGGTTCTAAAACCACCATTGGCGCTACGAAAGACGGCATTCTGAGGCTGGAATAAATATCGGCTCCACTAAATTTATCGCTATATGGCGGGCATGCGATAACAGGGCAGCAGGTTTGGGCGTCTGTAAACCCGCTTAAGGCATTACTTCTTCCTGCAACAGTAACAAACACTACATCTTTTTTCTCGTACTCTTTTATTAACTCATAGCATTTTAACGGCACCTTATGTGCTGAAGCAACCCTCAAAACGCTTTTAATTCCAAATTCGTCTAAAGCCTCTGCAATTCTTTTCGACCATTTAAGGTCACTTTTCGAACCCATAATTATTACCACCTTACCCATATCCTCACCTCCTTGCAAAACCACGTTTTCTATGGTGTGATTTCGAACTCAAGAGTCCATAGCAAATTACCATCCGGGCCGAGTACATCCACGTGCCATAATCCAACCTGATGGGGTTGAATTATTTTTGAACTGCAGGTTCGCCAACTCGCAGAACCAACTTTCAAGGTTACCCAAGCCCACTGCGTTTTGTCAAAATACCAGGCATGAGTAATCTCGGTTGGTTCCTGAGCTCCCGTAATTCTGGTAAAACAGTAAAGCTTACCTGCTGATGCCCTGAAACTGTTGCCCACATCAACTGGGGTCCGGTCAACTAAATTCTTGCAGATTACAGCCTCTGCGACTTTCAGTGAAATAGCCTCTTGGGCCTCAATTGGCGCTGCTGGCAAAAGACAAATCGTTATTAGCAGTATCATAAAAACAAAAAAAACTGATTTCATGGGTATTATCTCCTTTTAAACAATTAAGTACTCCACTCTACGGGAAGATGTGTGCTGAAAAACTTTCATGACGGAAGAATCTTCTTTATCTCTTTCAATATTTCTTTTACCGGAGGCACATCTTTGAACCACTCATTTTCAGTGATTTCATTGGTACAGGCACAATAAATCTGTGAAATCAAGAGGTTCAATCCGGAAGACAGAGGTTCAGGATTTAATTCGCATATATTTTTCCACTGCTGCCTGTTCTCTTTCTTTGCTTGTTCCACAGCCTGACACCATGCCGTATCTCGGTAGTATATCCGTGCTATTTCTTTGCTTACAGGAAATCCATTTAATGTAAACCGGCACTCATCCAGCGTGCCAAGGACATCAACCACCATCAGGCGACGTTCGCTGTCAAAGCCGACTTCTATTTTTCCGTCTTCATTGACCATGCCTATCTTTAAAAATTCCCTGGTTATAAGATCATTGACTCTGTTTGTGAGGTTTTTCAATTTAATTATTTCGTTATCATGTAAACACGAAATTTGTTGGGCTTCCGGCCAGGTTAAGTACCTGTCCGTTACCTCCAGTTTCGTGGAAACATCCAGAATTGGTGTATCCAATTTCTGGTTGGGGACAGGCTCTTTATCCAGGCCCAAATCCCCTGGCTTTATCTCTTCATTTTTCAGGCGTTTAAAAACACTGCTGCCCGGTGGCAGACAATTCCTGTAAATCACCTCAAGAGGAATCAAAAATCCACCTTTTTCAGTTCGGTATATTGAATAATCATATTGATCCCCTTGAAGTTCAGGACTTATAACTCGTAACAATTTAACTTCCATTATATTTGTGGGCTTCTTGATCTCAGAGAGTTTTTTAACGATATTATTCTCCACAAGCCCTGCATAATGAGTGGTAACACCGATTTTTTCAAGTTTTTCAAAAAAATATGCGCCAAGGAGCGCTATGGCCACTCCTTTATAATTAATCCGGTCGGGCATTTCTCCCCAGTCGAAGATAGAGTATCTATCTGAGAAAATGAATCTTGCCTGTCCAAAGTTGCCTGGGGTTGCTCTGTTTAAAATTTTAAGGTCTTTTACACTACCCATTCTGCACCTCCTGAGATTTATTTCGTCTACGTTCCTAAACAAGTTCTGCCGCGGAAGATCAGTTTAAAGCCATGCCGATGACCAGACCAACGGCAATTCCAAGGCCGACAAATATTGAACCGACTACGATTCCCACTGCAACATTTTTCTCTGCTAACTGTTTTGATGTATTAAACGGGGTCATCCTGTCAAACATTTTATAACCTATCATCATAAACACCAGGGTCAATAAAGCTCCAACTATTGCATAACCAAGATTCAGTAATGTAATTGAGATTTCCATTACTTTAATACCCCCTTTATTTCAGCGATTTTATTAACGTAACCGATGGTTTCTTTACTGTTGTTGCCTGTAACATCAGGCAAGGTTGATTGTATGGATTTCCACATGTTAGGATTAAGTCCCTTATTCTTTGCTATTTTTTGGGCTTTAATAATATTTCCCTTGCCGGCATTGTAAGACCCAAACATGAAATTTATCCGATCCATATGTGAGCGTTTTGCCTTCCATAAAGTCCATATCATTCTGTTGTAATAAATACCCGCTGCGATATTCCAGCGGGGCTGTTTTCTTGTGCCCTTAATGCCTGAATTTTTCCTTGTAATTTCTTCAAAGGTTCTTGGCATTATCTGCATAACACCCTCTGCTCCCACTTTTGATCTGGCATCTGCCTGCAACCTTGATTCAGCTACAGCCTGAGCCTTGAAATAATGCCAGTCAAAACCAGGGCCAAAATATCTCTTTGAATATTTTGAAAAGTATTTGTCATATTTTATTACCCTGTTATATCGTTCAAAGGCATGGGCTGTTATGGGCATAAGAAGCAATATCATTATCAGCGCCTTTACTATAGTCCAAAATCTTCCTTGCATTTTATCTTATCATACCTCGTTCGATTATATGAGTTGTTTTTTCTTTAATTTTTAAATTTTGTAATAATAATAAAGATCCGTTTTTGTCTTGACATTGTCAAACACATTTTGAAATAGCTCGCTATTTCATCAACTTTTGTGATCTGAGCCTATATTTGAGATTTGGGCAAATTCGACCTAAATCTGTGCGCCTACTTGGGGAAGTTAATTCGTCCACGTTCCTTATCAAAAGAAAGGAGCTGACAAAATGAGCGCATATTGTGGAATAGATTGTTCAAAGTGTGAAGGCTATTTGGCTACCCAAGCAAACAGTGACACAAAACGCAAAGAGTGCCCATGCCCCAACGAGACCGGAACCGTCTTCATGGAAAGGCAATCGTGGAAAAGGGGAAAGGTTGGCTATGGTGGGGACAAGCAAATTGCCGAGTTGCTCAACATTGACAGGAGGACAGTAGCCAAAGGCAGAATTGAACTATTAAATGATGAAGTTGATCTTGATACAATTCGAGAAGCAGGTGGAGGCAGGAAGCAGATTAAAAAAAATTCCAGAAGTAATTGATAAAATCGAAGAATTAATGAAATATGAAACAGCTGGTGATCCTATGAGTGATTTAAAATGGACACGAAAGACTACAGCGAAAATCGTAGATGCGTTAGCATTAATCAATATCGCTGTTAGTAACCCAACAGTTGGAAAAATTCTGAAAAATTTAAATTTTTCGTTAAAGACCAATGTTAAATCGATTGCAAATGGAGGCAAGCCAAGAACAAAAAAAGAAAATGAGGATCGTAACAATCAATTTGAATACATCAATAAAATGATAATCAAATTTGCAAAAAGGAGAATGCCAGCAATCAGCGTCGACACGAAAAAGAAAGAGCCAATTGGAAATTTCAAAAATCCTGGAACAAGATATAAACGTGAAGCAGATTTAACAAATGATCACGATTTTTTAACATATGCAGCAGGAATAGCGGCATTATACGGAGTATATGATCAACAAAAAAATAAAGGATTTGTTTCAATAGGAATGTTCATCAAGGAAGGAAAAACAATACAGCGGGTGTAAACATCAAGCAGCCCAACAGTCGATTATTCAGGTTTTTGGAAACTATAAAATACCGTAAACTATCACCAATAGGTTGCTTGTAACCCAGGTAATGATAGCGATCCACATATTCATTCCATAAGGATACTTCTTTTTTATCCTTTACGATCCGTAACTCTAAAGGTGCTATTTCCTCGAGTGAGCATAGTATACGGGATTCTTCCACTGTTTTATCTGACCAGACAATTTTTTTTGTGACACGTTTTTTCTTTATTTGCTTTTGAGGTAATTGTTTATAACCTAAATTTTCAAGCTGTTCCAAAGCAGTTAAGCAGGAATTTATTTTGTCAGAACCTTTTGGTGTTACCCATGACAGGTGTTCGCAAATAGTAAATGCTAATTCGGTTCGACTTAAATCAGGAAACATCTTCACAGTTTCTTGAACTTGACGCAGTTCTTTTTTTGAAAAATATCTCCCTGAAAGCGTTAAGGGTTTTGAAATAGCACATTCCATATAATACCACCTTATGAATCAAAATTAAGTTGATGTTATTATCTCGAATGTGTTTGATAATGTTAAGACAAAAATGGATCTTTATTCTATTATATCAAAATTTAAACAAATTTAAATAGTTATAGCTGTTTAATAAATCTTTAAACTATTTGTTTTTAAATGAATGCCATTGCCCCAGAGGGGCCGGCTTTGGAAACCCCTGGAAGGGGATACAATGCTTTACCTCCAGAGGGGGCAAAGTTGAGTTGTCCCTAATAGTAGTTAGAACAATTTCTTCTGAACTTGTTCTTCTCGGCGTTCTTTTGCTTCCTGGTACTTCACATATTTGCGAATCATTTCTGAATCCAAGCCTACTGTATCCACACAGTAACCCCTGGACCAAAAATGATTACCCCAATAGGGCTTTTCTCTCAGATGCCTATATGTGTTCAGCACCCGAATAGATGTTCGTCCCTTAATTGTGCCAAGGTAGTCCGAAATAGATATTTTAGGAGGAACCATCGAAATCAAATGAACATGATCTACCTGAACATTCAACTCTACTACCTCGCACTTCAACTGTTCAGAATATGTCCGAATACAGTATGTTACAAGATCGGCAATCTTGCCCGTTAGGATTCGGTATCTATATTTCGGCATCCAAGCAATATGGTACTGGCAATGCCATATCGTCTGTGATAATTTTCGAAAACGGCTCATATGTTACTCCTTTCATGCTGTTGGGGGGACAACTCAAGTTTGCTTGTAACAATAAACCGCTCAGAAGGCAAAGCCTCTGGACCATAACCTTGCTCAGAGAGCAAGGATTTCTACATCGAATTAAAGATTTTGAAGTATCAGAAACGCCCCGATAGTTGTCATCTCTCCACTTGGTAACTGCTAAACGAATTTTGTAAACCAATGGCGGCAACAGCTTTTCGTAAGCCTTTTTAAAAGCGTCCATTTGGCTTTGTGTCGGAGCCCAACGTTCATTGGGTGTAAGTATCTTAAATGGATCTGATTTTTTCATTGTTAATGTTGATATTTTATCGTAAATATTTATTTTTAGGCTTACGGCTTCTAAAATTCATTATTTTTAATAGGTTATGCCTGTTTTTTGTTAAATATTTGTGCGTTAACCGTATAGGCATTGATTGAACCTTAGTTGAAAAGGAGGAAAATTATGTTTGATATCATTAAAAAGGTCATGCTAACGGGAGTAGGGTTGGCCGCCATGACTAAAGACAAGGTAGAAGAACTGGCCAGGGATCTTGCAAAAAAGGGGAAGTTGTCGGAGAAAGAGGGAAAGAAATTAGTTGATGATCTGTTGAAAAAATCGGAGAAGGCCAAAGATGATCTGGAGAAAGATATAGAAAAAATGGTAAAAAATACTATGAAAAAGATGAATCTTGCCGGAGCGGAGGACTTGTCAAATCTGACGAAACAAGTAAAGAAACTGGAGCAGGCTTTGAAAGAAAAAGATTCACAGAGCTGATGTTAAGCATCCGAAAAATCGGCATAATCGGCCGAGCCTATCGTCACCTGAACCGATACCGTCATATCCTTACAGTATTGTTTAAATACGGCTTTGGGGATCTGGTGGACATTCTGAAGATCGAACAGTATCTTGAAATCGGTCTTCAGATGATTTCCAGAAAACGACGAGAGCAGGTCGAAAAACTCAGCAGAGCGGAACGGGTACGGATGGTTATGGAAGAGCTTGGCCCGACCTTTGTCAAGTTGGGCCAGATACTTTCCACCCGTCCGGACCTGATTTCCGTTGAATTTATACATGAACTTTCAAAGCTCCAGGATAATGTCCCTCCCTTTCCCTATATCGAAGCCAGGCGAATTATAGAATCCGAGCTTGGCAAGCCGCTCGAAGATATATTCCGGCACTTTGAGAATACACCCCTTGCCGCAGCCTCCATAGGCCAGGTTCACAGAGCGCAGTTGAAGGACGGAGAGGAAGTGGTAGTCAAGGTTCAACGTCCCGGCATCCGCAAAACCATTGAAGTCGATCTGGAGATTATGCTCCATCTCGCCTCCCTTATGGAGCGACATTTAGAGGAATTGCAGGTACACCGTCCTGTCAGGATCGTGCAGGAATTTGCCCGTACCCTGGGAAAAGAGATAGATTACACCATAGAAGCCTTGCATATAGAAAGGTTTGCCCGCCAATCTATGGCTGACCCGACTGTTTATGTCCCCAAAATTTTTCGGGATATAACAACAGAACGTGTACTTACCATGGAGTATATTGACGGAATCAAGGCATCCGAGATTGATCGTATTGAACGTGAAGGACTAGACAGAAAGATCATTACCGCGCGAGGGGCTGACCTGATTCTAAGACAGATATTTGATCACGGTTTTTTCCATGCTGATCCCCATCCCGGAAACATCTTTGTCCTGCAGGACAATATTATCTGCTATATTGATTTCGGCATGATGGGGGCCATTGACCGACAGACCCGGGAGGATTTCGCAGATCTTATCTATACAGTGGTAAACAGGGATGAATCCAGGGCCACGCAGATGCTCCTTAAGCTCACCGAATATGATGAAAAACCGGATGTACGTCCTTTGGAAAGAGATTTGACGGATTTCATAGGGCAGCATCTTTATGTGCCGCTCAAAGACCTGCAAATGGAAAAACTTCTCCAGCAACTCCTGAAAATTCTTTCCAGACATCGTCTGCAAATACCGCAGGATCTTTTTCTTATGATGAAAGCATTGGCTACTGTGGAGGGAATTGGACTTTTGCTTGATCCTGATTTTGAAATGATCAAGCAAATCACCCCATTTATCCGGCGAGTCAAGATGGCCCGCTATCATCCTAAACGAATGGCAGATGACATTGCCAGGTCCGGTGTTGAGTTTGTTCAACTCATGCAGGAAATTCCAGGAGAAACGCGTGAGATTCTGAAACAGATGAAGCAAGGCAAGATCAAGATGGAGTTCGAACACAAAGGGCTTGAGCCGATGTTATCCACCCATGACCAGATCAGCAATCGGATTGCTTTTGCTATTGTCATAGCTGCTCTTATAATAGGCTCCGCATTAATCGTTCTTTCCAAAACACCACCTTTCCTGTTTGGCATTTCTTTTATCGGCATCATCGGTTTCCTGGCAGCAGCGGTCATGGGGTTATGGCTCCTTATAGCGATTCTGAAAAAAGGAAGGCTTTAGAACCCTTGAAGCAGGGGGAAGTTAATTCGTCCACGTTTCTTAATCTACAATCTTAAAATTCCAGACCTTGTCTTTGTAAATGTCCCTTAGTTTTCCGGAAGCTTTTTCCGGTGATTTGGTTCTCCATGTTAAGGCTAAATTCCCATGTGCCATATTTTCAACCTCATATGTCCAGCCATCTTCTTTTTGTACAAGAATCAATGAAACAATTCCGCTGTACTTTTCCCCTTTTGTACTGACTTCTGCTTTATGAATTATAATATTTTCTTCAATCACAGCTATTTTAACTCCAGTATTTTTTTAATTGTTAGACCACATTATTCTTATGCGTGGCCTTCCGGTAAGGATTCGCCCAAAAATAAATTTACATTTTCAGGTGTCGAGGCACTCGCATGACAAGACGCAAGGAGGGCGAATAGCGAGCTATTTAACCGACGAGCAACGCAGTCGTGCGGGATGGATCGGCGCATCAAAATGTGAAGTTATTTTTGGGCGAGTCCTAAAGTTTGTTGGAAGTTAATTCGTCCACGTTCCTTATTAGCTTTTTATTGCATAAAAGGCATTGAGTAAAGAGATTTTTTTATTAGATTGATTGAAAAAACTTTTACAACCTGTTTTTTTCTGTTTATTTTTCTCCGGTCAGAATTATACGTTCCTTACCAGTGGACAATTGGTAATCAAACACAAAACAAAACGAATAACTGTTTCTATTCCTATACTATCAAAACGACTTTAACCAAATCTGTGTAATCTACGTAATCTGCGGATCAAAACAACTTTAACTGAATTCCGGTTTTCTTGTTTGTCTTTTTAAAATAGTGCTCCTCATTTTTTTTTAAGCTCATTTCTATATCGTTTATAAACGGAGACGCCTCTCTTGCAAGCATTTTTCCATAAACTCTGCGTTTTGTTGCATATGTAAAATAAAGTTTTTCTTTTGCACGAGTCATTGCTACATAAAACAACTTTCTTTCTTCCTCAATGTCCGGTTCTTCGTCTCCGTATTTTCTCATCGGTATAAATCCATCTTCGCTACCGGAAATAAAAACTACCGGAAATTCAAGACCTTTGGCTGTATGCATAGTCATTAGTGAGACTTTTTCTGCCCTGGAGGAATAAATATCCGTATCTGTATGAAGCGCTATTGATGAGAGAAAGTCGGTGGATTTTACATCATGATTACGGATCATAACAATTATATCGTTTAAGGCTTGTTCTGTAATTATATCTTTGATTTTTGTTTTTTCAGATAAATACAAAAGTTTTTCCTCAATCGTTAAATTTTTAATCTTTTCTTTTATTTTCACGCTGTTAATAATAAAATTGTAAAGCTTCTGCTGGCTCGGCCTGCTAATACCATCAACAGGAAAACGACAAGTCTTTAACATAGCTTCCTTAAGGGAAAACTTGTTTTTATAACACCATGTTTTGAATGTTTGCATGGTTTTTTTACCGACACCTGCTTTTGTTAAATATATAATTCTTTCAAAATCAAAATAAGACCCTCTCCCATCAATTATTTTTAAAAAAGATAACAGCTCTGAAATACCTTTTGAATTAAAAGCATTTTCTCTGTTTATTATCTGATATGGAATGTTGGCCATATTAAAGACATCTGCAATAATTTTGCTTTGAATCCAGGATCTAAACAACACGGCAAAGTCGGAAAAACCCATCTGGTTTTTTATACAAGAACTATCAACACTTCCGTAGTCAATGGAATGAAATCCTATGCCTCCTACCATTTTTTCGATTATCTTACCAATAGCTACGGCCTCAGCCTTTTCCGAACCACACTCAATAATATTTATTTTTTTTGACCCTTTAATATCGGAATAAACACGTGAGACAGAACCTGATATATTGTAATCTCTATGATTCTTTATGGTCTGGTATGATGCTTCAAGTATGGTTTCGGTTGATCGATAGTTTTGATTTAGATTTATAATTTCAGCTTCAGGGTAGTCTTTAATAAAATTCTTAAAATAACGAACATCTGAACCCCTGAATCCGTATATTGACTGGTCCGGATCACCGATAACACATATATTGCCGTTAGACGTTGTAAGGGCTTTTATAATTCTATATTGACCTTTGTTTAAATCCTGATATTCATCAACAAATATATGTTTGTATTTGTCTTTATATTTTTTACAGAAATCCATATCTGATTCTAACAGCCCTACTATATTAAAAATCAAATCTTCATAATCGTAAAGCTTCTCAATTGATAAAATATTTTGATATTCCTTATAGATAGCTGAAAATTCTTCTCTTTCCGACTCATTTATTTCTTTTAAATTGTCTTGCGGATAAAGTAAGTTCTGTTTAGCGGAAACAATCATATTTAACAAAGCCGATGGTTTTGTTGAAACCTTAACTCCTTTAATTTCAGCCTGCTTTATTGCCTCTATTATTAGTATTTTCAGATCAAAATCATCTATTATTGTATAATTTTTATCGTTATTCAGATTTTTTAAAATTTTAAAACAAAAAGAATGAAATGTAGTAACTTCAGGCAACTCTTTTGCTTTACCCATTAATAACAAAAGCCTGTCCCTCATTTCCCGAGCTGCTTTGTTTGTGAACGTCACAGCAAGTATATTCTCAAAAGAAACTTTTCTTTCTGTGATGATATAAGCAATTCTATGTGTGAGTGTAAGTGTTTTACCTGTGCCGGGACCGGCTACAATCAGCAAGGGGCCGGTTTTATGCTTAACTGCTTTGAGCTGGTTTTTATTAAGTGAATCAAATATATTTTTTTGCTTACTATGGTTTATTTGATCCGGCTTTTTAGAAAACCCTGATGTTTGTTTTTCCGGAATTTTACATTTTTTTTGCGACTGCAAGGGTTTAAGTAAAACAGGAACCTCAAACAATTGTTTTTGTCCAAGAAGTTTTTGCTTCTCGTCTTGTTTAAAAACCCTTACCTTTCCATATTCTCCATCATATCCCGGAAAAATAATAACCTTTTGTTTGCGCATCCGGTTAATAGCCTCTCCAAGTAAGGGAATACGGGCTTTTTCAATATTATTTACAGAAAGATTATGAAGTATTTCAAGTTCCGGCCCAAGAGATTCAAGTGCGGCCATATAGTTTCGCTGAACCTTCTTGGATTTTGGTCCTAGATTTAAAATTTCTGATAATATTTCTGCGAGAGGAATATGATTATAATATGGATGTGTTTTTGAGGGTTTTAAACCTTCCGGGCGGTCAGCCAACTCTTCAACCCTGTATAATACGCCGAGAGTCAGCGGTTTTCCACATACATTACACAAACCGTTATTTGCTATGCTTTGGTTCGGTTTTAAACAAACTTTACATTTTCTATGTCCGTCAAGATGATACTTTCCCTCTTCAGGATAAAACTCAAAAGTTCCCAGGAATTCTTCAGGATTACCTAATTTTATTGCGGACATAATTTTTGGATAAGAAAGTATTGTATTAAAAATATTTGCTTCCCGGCCAAGATTTAAAGGGGAATGAGCGTCAGAATTTGACACAAGCGTAAGACCGTCCAATCCTGAAATTCTCCAGTTCATAAGGGGATCCGAAGAAAGACCGGTTTCTACAGCAAAAATATAGTGTGAAAGGTCTTCAAAACACTCCTCAATTGAATCAAAACCTGATTTTGAACCAAAAAGCGAAAACCATGGTGTCCATATATGTGCAGGTATAATGAAGGAGGAATCCGATATTTCAATAATTATCTCCAGAAGATCCCTGGCATCTAATCCAAGGATAGGTCTTCCATCTGATTTTATGTTGCCGATTTTATCTAACTTTAAATTTAATTTATGTACGGAATCAAGATCCGGCATAACTACAAGATTGTGATTTTTTCGAACCTTACCTTTTTTTTTATATATATTGCTAATCTCGGAAGTTAAAATAAAGCGGACTTTATTACGACATGACAATGGAACTTTTTCATCGCATTTTTGAGATAATTCATCCTTTAGTTTAAAAAGTCCTTCTTCAGCCGGCTGTAATTTTTCTTTTATTTCTGAAAACCATTCGGGGTGTGTAAAATCACCAGTACCAACAACTGTTATTCCTTTAAATTGAGCTGAAATATATATATTCTCAAGATCCATATTTTTTGCTGTAGCTCTTGAAAATTTAGAATGAACATGAAAATCCGCAATAAATTTCATAACTCAAAATTCCTGTTTTGATTTAAGGAACGTGGACGAAATAACTGATCACCCCCAAAAACATTAATTTGTCCACTAATTTCACGAATTAGCACTAATCATTAGTTTCTATTTAGTGTAACTTCGTGAAATTAGTGGACAATAAACAATCAGTTGATTTTCAAATAATTTTTTATCTCCTCAATATGCTTTTCCATATGATCATAATTGCTGGTATTAGACAGTATTATAAGGTGCTTGGATGCATCAATCGGAGATTCGCCCCTGCTGTCTAAAAACATTTTATACCAATTGGGCAAATTTTCATTATAGCTCGCAGAAAGCTCAACAGAACTTTGTCTGTTTTCCTTATTCCATTT
>JAJSZO010000047.1:0-11056 GCA_030262795.1 Deltaproteobacteria bacterium
GAGATAGCCGGGAAAAAGATAGAAAACATGATTGATTTCATTGCTGATAAAGACATGCCGCGTGTACTCAGGATGGCATTAAACAGCTTGTTGAATGGTCTTTGCCTCAGACCGCTTTCAATCTGAAGAAATTTATTCAACTTTGGATGGAAGAAAAAATTGAAGAGAAAAATCTTGTGAAATTAGGTCTGCTGACCTAAACAAATATCCACAGAGCTAACCGAAACTGAATATTCCGTAGCGGGAAGAACGAAGGAGAGGTGCGTCCGAACAAAACCGGAAAGCGCTAACTCTCTTTCAAAACTCCTTATAAAGTGTTTGCTCCGCTTAAATTTGAAATCCGAAAATTTAATGTATACTATGTACTGCATCGGGATAATGTAGTGAAATACGAAATTCAGCGGATACTATATAATCACTTGGAGGCATGAGATGAAATCAATAACATATTTAGCCCTATTGCTCCTTCTATCTGCGCCTGTTACTGCACAAATCACTCGGGATCAATTGCCTCCTGAGAAGGCCAGTCAGATCTCCGACGCACAACTCGAATTGACTAACTGGATGATGTTTTACTACAAGAAACCCTTACCTGACGACTTTCCGCGCTGGCTCAAAAGCGCCAGCGCAGAGGGAATGTTGAAGAAAGAAACTCCTCCGAGGACGAAACTACTTCAACTTCCAGACACGCCGGGAGCCACCGAGTCTGGATGGAATCAATGTGTGCTATGGGGGATTTCTGGACATTCAGTGGGGTCAATTTTTTGCCTCAGGAAGCGAGAAACCAATCAAGAACGTGATATCTATTCTTGAGTTAGCTCAGTTTATTGGTTCTCGTCAGAAATACACGAAACCTAAGGGCGAAAAGGAAAAACAAACAGTCCTCAAAGAAGCAATATTCCGGAGCGCTATTTGGTCACTTCGCAGCAATTGCCGGATGCATCCCGAAGTCCTTACAATTTGTGAGCAAATCTACCAAGAGGGAAAACTGAGCCGTTTGGCTCGGCTTTCCCTCAAATCAATTCTGATCAAGTTGAAACCAGATAAATACAAGATAGATGGGGCCTCCAACAATTAAATTCAGATAGTTAACAATCTCTTACATTTTGCTTGATTGTGGACATATCCACGAGTCAGGAAAATCCTTATCCTGTCCCGTAGGGACATTTTGAGAATAGCCTGGTAATTTATTGCCAGGTTCGATGTATAACAAAATGCATTCAGTCCCATAGGGACGGCAGAATTTTGTACTGATGATGTTTGACTACCTTTCAATTCGATTTACCCTTTTCTGTCGTCCTTACAGGTGCTTCTGACCCAGCCAGATTGACGGCGGACAAGCCTTGGCATCTGACCTCTGTCCCTTCCTCCGATAACTGTAAACAGTGAACCGTTACAAATATTCTTTTGTCGTAGGGCAGGGCTTTAGTCTTGCATTAAAGATATCTATGGTGGCAATGCTACCGGCAGAGACTTACGTTAAAGCAACTTAACCAAGGTAGCCACAATCGCTGCCTGTGCCACAAGCATACACCGGCTACCCATTTGATGATATCGGCTCTAATGTCGGCCAGGCGTTCATCAAGGTATTGCCGTGTAACCAAACGTTCATTCACTATTTCAGCGATAATTTTTGTTTGTTCCGCGGCCTGTTCTTCAGTAAAGCCTACAGCCTTTAATCTTTTAACATTTTCAAATGTATCAGACACGATAGATGTCATAGTTAACCTCCAAAATAAGATTATCACGGATACGATAAATATGGCAATAACAAATTAAAAGATGAAGTCGGCAGGGAGAACGCTGGCAACGTTCCTTATTTTTCAGGCAAATATGGAATGTTTGCATGATGGTTACAGAAATTAATAGGTCTGTTCAACCCCCTAAAATAGTCATATTTTTAGCTGAAAAATTAGATATTTTAAGGGCCAATAGAATCTATAACCTCTTGGATTTTAACTTATTTCTTCATAATGAGAATTGCTGGTATAATATTCTTGAAATGGTGAACATAAGGGTATAGTATTAAAATGAGAAGTAGATATAAACATGAGAATGTTTGGCATCCTTCAAATAGGTTTGAAAAATGATGATCAGATCGCCTTTGTTCGATCTCAAATCTGTGTGTCTACTTGGGGAAGTTATTTCGTATAGGATCCCTATTATTTACATCAGGTTCTATCTCATCTATCACAGACATTTTACGTGAACTGGAGAAAATTTATGAAAAAAGACGAAGGAAAAAACAAAAAATCTTTTTCAGTAGAAAATACGAAAAGGAATGAAACTGAAGATTCTATAAAGCTTCAGGCTTCTTCTACAAATTCAAACGAAAGCGGAAATATAGACAAAGTAAGGGATATTCTTTTTGGCTCCCAGGTGAGGGATATTGGAAAAAGAACAAATCGTCTTAAAGAAGATATGCTTAACGAGATTTCAGCGTTAAGAGATGAAACACAGAAGCATTTTGACTCGTTGGAAAGTTACATAAAAAAAGAGATGGAAGCGATGAGCGACCGGCTTTCTTCAGAGCAAGACCGGCTTAATAAAACGGCAAGAGAACTTCGTCAGGACATTTTGGACCAATCAAAAAATTTGTCCGATGAAATCCGCAAGAAAAATAAAGAAACCATAGCCATACTTGAACAACGAACACAGGAACTGCGGGAAGACAAAATTGGCCGTTCTGCTCTCGCAGAACTATTTACTGAGATGGCTATACGGTTAAGCGATGATCTTGCCCAAAAATTAAACCCTGAATCAAAGGGTTCAGGCGATGAATAAGTCATCCGTGCCTGATGATAACAATGATGATCCAGACAATATTAATTATCCTTCCGGTGAAGAATTAGAAAAACTGCGCAGCCTGTTACTGGGCCCTGAGCAAGAACAAATTCGCCAACTGCAAGAGCGTTTGGATAATCCTGAACTTCATGCAAATGATATAGGACGGGATCTTCCACAAGCGATTGTTATGCGGTCAAACCGGGATGATAGACTTAAAACGGCATTAATGCCCACAGTAGAAGGAATTGTTAAGGCCTCAGTTAAAAAGGATTATAAAATCTTTAGCGACGCTCTTTTCCCCGTCATTGGTCCGGCCATAAGAAAAGCCATCTCTGAAACCTTTAAAAGCATGATTCAGTCTATTAATAAAACTCTTGAACAAAACTTTTCGTGGCAAGGATTAAAATGGAGGATAGAAGCTTTCAGGACGGGAAAATCATATGCCGAAATTATCCTTTCTCACACTCTTTTATACCGGGTTGAACAGGTCTTCCTTATACACAAAGAAAGCGGGTTATTGCTTCAAAATGTAAAGGCTGAGTCGGTGGTTTTTCAGGATGTGGATATGGTTTCAGGTATGTTGAAAGCTATTCAGGATTTTGTACAAGATTCATTTAGGACAAAACGAGGCGATACACTCAATACTTTAGAATTTGGAGAGCTTGCAGTTTGGATAGAACAAAGCCCGCAGGCCATACTGGCGGCCGTTATCAGAGGAATCGCCCCAGTGGAGCTTAGAACGGTTTTTCAGAATGCTCTGGAAAACATTCATCTTGAGAAAAATGAAGCTTTGGAATCTTTTGCCGGTGACACCAGTCCATTTGAAGCAGTAAAAAACCAACTCGAAGATTGTCTCCAGTCTCAACTCAAAGCAAAGAAACAAAAATCATCCTTTGTTTTATGGATATTACTATCAGTATTTGTCGTTTTTATAGGAATTTTGAGTTTCTTTCCCTTTCGTGATCATCAGAGATGGACGCATTATCTGGAGGAATTGCAGCAAATACCCGGAATTGTGGTTACCTCCACCGAAAAGCATGGTGACAAATATCATATCTTTGGGCTTCGCGATCCTCTATCCAATGATCCGTTAAAAATTCTAAAAAATGCCAGGCTTGATCCTGCCGAAGTCGTATTCCGCCTGGAGCCATACTATTCAATTTACCCTGAATTTATGCTGAAAAGAATCGAAAATATACTTAATCCGCCGGAAACCGTTCATTTTGAAATAAAAGAGGGAGTCCTATTTTCGCAAGGTTCAGCTCCTCACCACTGGATATTTGAAACCAGGAAGCTGGCCAGGTTGATACCCTGGCCTGTACAATACAGGGATGACAATATTATTGATATTGAACAAAAAAAGTTTGATAAATTAAGCGAAAGGATCAATAAACAATATCTACTGTTTAAAACTAATGCAAGCCAATATACTTTTGAACATAAGAATAAGCTGAGGGAAATAGTATCCGATATAAAAGGATTGCTGCAGTTAGCCCGGGCGCTGGATAAAAATGTTCATATTCAAATTGTCGGTCATACAGATAGCTTTGGAGCGGAGCGGGCAAACCTGAGGCTTAGCCGAAAACGGGCAGATAATATTCTTTCAGCTCTCATTGCAAAAGGTCTTAAAAAGGATAATTTTAGTGCAATAGGAATTGGTGAAGGCGAATCTTCAAATGAAGAAACTAATGAAAACGCCGATGAAAATAGCCGCTGCGTAACTTTGCGTGTAATTATTAGTGATATTCAAAATTAAAGAACGGAATATATCAATGATAAAGAAAAAGATTTGTATGTTAGGCGCATTTGCCGCAGGTAAGACCAGTCTGGTGCAACGATATATCACCGGAATTTTTTCTGAAAAGTATTTCACAACTATCGGGGTTAAGATTGATAAAAAAACAGTTATTAGAAATGAGCAGGTCGTTGAGCTTTTGCTTTGGGATCTTTATGGAGAAGACAAATTTCTAAATGTGCAAGCATCCTATTTAAGGGGATCGTCGGGATATTTTTTAGTGATAGACGGTACCCGCAGAGAAACATTGGAAACAGCCCGTATATTGCAAAATAGAGCGGAAGAGGCAATCGGCAAGAAGCCCTTTGTTGTGGTTATTAACAAATCTGACCTAAAATCAGAATGGGAAATTGATACCAATGCATTAGATGAATTATTAAGCGGTAGCATTGCTGTAATCGAAACCAGCGCTAAAACAGGCCAGTGTGTGGAGGAAATTTTTACTACTCTAACAAATAAAATGATGGAGGGTTAAACAATCAGCTTGCCTGCGCCGATATTAGATTACCTTCATGATCTAACTGTAGAAAAGTGCAGCCCTGCCTATCTTTTTGTAGAAAAAGACGGGTGTTTGATCAAATGGGGCGGTGAATTGTCGGGCTATGGGATTAAAGATCTCTCAGAAGGAGAATCCATAGTAAATACGCTGTTTTTTACAGAAGGCCTCTTTCCCTTAAACGAAAAATCTTTATTTTTTCCCCGCGTAAAAGTAGAAAACAACCGTTCCACGGATATTCATATTTTTGCCGCTGATGAAGGGTATTGGATACTGCTGTTGGATGCATCTGCAGAAGAACGCCGTTGGACTGTTCTTCAACAAAATATGAACGAATTAAGTCTGCTGCGCAGCAATCTGTCTAAAAAGCGTCAACTCATTACGAGTATGGAAACAAATGAAGTTTTATTCAATTTGCAGGAAAAGGGTGAACGCCGCTACGTAACCGTTCTTTTTGCGAAAATACATGGAATTAACGCCTATAGCCGGCAGGCCGCGTCAGAATCGCTTTTTGCAACTTTAGAACAACATTTTAGCGCTATGGCCCGCTCCATCATTGATGAAGGCGGAACCCTTAATGAGATAGCTGGGGATAGGCTCATAGCTGTATTCGGTCTTGAGCATGCAATTGAATCGTCGTCATTGCATGCGGTTCAGGCTGCATTATCAATGTTTGATGATTTGAAAGAAATAAACCGATTAAATGTCCAACATAACCGGCCTGAATTTAATATTGGAATAGGCATTACATCGGGACAGGTAAGCCTGGGAGTTATCCGCATTAAAAAGCAAAAAATTTTCAACGCTGTTGGTGATGCGGTGCATATTGCTGCCCGCCTTGAACAAGAGGCAGGCCCTGATAAAATTTATATAGACCGAAACACATTTAAACATATCAAACAATTTCAAAAACTATTTTCCGCGTCTACATTGCGTATGCCGAGTGTCAATGAAACTTTACAAGTCTTTTCGTGCGAGGTAGGCTGATGAATGATTCTATACTGAAAAATCTTTTTAAATACTTGAATATAGCCGTTCTGAAACGATTAAGTAATGACTCTTTTCAATTGATTGGAACCATGCCTGTCTGGTTGAAAAACCTGTATCCGGATTCTTTTGATAAAGATAAAACAATAAACCTGGGCGAGAATTCACCTTTTCTTGAAAATTTCCTGATAGACGCCGAAGATTTCTGGAAACCGGAAACTTCCGACAAATTATGGTCGGGCCAGTGGATTGAAGAAAGCCCTACAGGTGAAGAGTATTTCATGGAAGCCACCGCGCTGGTCCAAGATAAAACAAAAATATTGTTAATTGAATTGAGCAGGTATTCCCATGAGGAAAAACAATCCATTATCCAAAAAGGCAGGGACCTGGGGTTGGATTACCGCCGTCTGGATAAACTAATGAGTACCTTGAAGGAAAGTGAAGCCCGGTTCAGGGATTTATTTAAAAATTCACCGGACGCCATCTTTGTGGAAGATCTTATGGGCAATGTCCTGGACGTCAATCCAGCCGCTTGCAGCCTTCACGGCATTGAGCGTAAAAACCTGATCGGCATGAATGTCACGGATTTGGTTCCTCTCGGTGAAAGGGAACGAGTGAGCAGCAATTTCCCGGTTAAAATTAAAGAAGAGTGGAAAGATAAAGAAAGTTTTAGCTTGACGGCAGACCGCCGCTCTGTTCCTGTAGAAATCAGCGGCACACAAATAGAATACCTCGGTAAGCCGGCATTACTGTTGCAGGTGCGTGATATTACAAAGCGCAGGGAAATGGAGGATGAATTAAGAAAACATCGTGACCGCCTGGAAGAATTGGTAGACGAACGCACTGCTAAACTTAACGCCGTTAATTTGAAACTTCGGGAGGAAATAAACGAGCGTAAGGTTGCCGAAGAGGCTCTGCGTTTGAGCAAGGACAAATACAGTATTCTTTTCCAGGGTTCAAACGATATTATCTTCATACACGACTTAGATAACAACCTTTTAGAAGTAAACCAAAAGGCCGTAGATATATTTGGTTATACAAAGGAAGAGTTTTTATCCCTTAAGTTGCCGCAGCTTAGAGGGCCGGAAACGGAAGAGCAAGCCGGATATGCCGATGAGAAGATTGAAAAAGATGGTTTTGCGGTCTTTGAAATTGATTTTCTAAAAAAAAACGGCGAGCTTATTAATGCCGAAGTTTCTTCAGGTTTATTTGAAATAGGCGGGAAAAAAGTTGTACAGGCAATCATTCGCGACATAACTGAGCGAAAACAGCTTGAAGAGCAGTTGCGTCAAGCACAAAAGATGGAAGCCATTGGCAGGTTAGCCGGCGGTGTCTCTCATGATTTTAATAATTTGTTAACAGTTATCACAGGCTATAGCGACCTACTGATGTTAGATATAGCAAAAAACGATCCAATGGTTCAATTTATAAAAGAAATTAAAAAGGCCGCTGTTAGAGCCGAGTCGCTTACCAGGCAATTATTAGCCTTCAGCCACAAGCAGGTAACACAGCCCATAGTACTTAATATCAACAATTTAATTGAAAATATGAAGAAAATGTTAGGACGGCTTATCGGGGAACATATTGAATTGATTACTTCATTAGATCCTGAAACCGGCCATATCAAAGCCGATCAGGGGCAGATTGAGCAAGTCGTTATGAATTTAACAATCAATGCCCGCGATGCCATACCTCAAGGCGGAAAGATTACAATCGAATTGCAAAATATGAACTTTAAAAAATCATTTACCTCGGAAGGTATGGAAATCAAGGCAGGTTTTTATATAATGCTTACCATAAGCGACACTGGCATTGGTATGGATAAAAAGACGCAGAACCACATTTTTGAACCTTTTTTTACAACTAAGAAGGTGGGGGAAGGCACCGGACTGGGTTTATCCACTGTTTACGGAATTGTTCAGCAAAACAACGGATATATGACCGTTCAAAGTGAGTTGGGGATGGGCTCTGTTTTTCAAATTTATTTTCCATGTGTCAAAGAGGTCTCTGATAAAAGAGAAGAAATCGCTCGTTCCCAGGATTTCCTGAGAGGTAATGAGACAATTTTAGTGGCGGAAGACGAAGACATCGTTAGAGAGCTTGCCTGCCAGGTTTTAAGGATTTATGGTTACAATGTATTAGAAGCGCCCCATGGCGGAAGCGCTATCCTTAAATGTGAACAATATAAAGATAACATCCATCTCATCCTTTCCGATATTGTAATGCCCGAAATAAGCGGCCCTGAATTAGTAACGCGTCTTAAGTTGTATTACCCTGAAATGAAAGTATTGTTTATGTCTGGTTATACGGATGATGCGATTGTCCGGCATGGAATATTAGAGGATAATGTACAATTTATTCAAAAACCCTTCAGTCCTGTTTCATTGCTTAAAAAAATCCGCACAGTTCTAGAAACGAAAAGATAAGACGACAGATTTTGCACTTATAATACAATTCCCTTTCCCTATTCGGACACAGGAAAAATTCGCTGAAGAGGAAAACGTAAATGTTTAGTTCCATTTTATATCGAAGAATTTGTTTTGTCATTCTTTTTACAGTTCTATGTTATTCAGTAACTATTTATATTTTTTCTGTACCTTTGATCAACAAAACGGTCTATAGTAGAGAAGAAGAAGCGGCAAAGACCATTCTGGACAACATGGCTGAATTTGTTAAGTCTAAACACTTCAGCTTAGAAACATACAGAGCATCTGCTCTTGACGCTCACAAAAAAGAACTCAAACATATCATTCAAATCCAGGAAAACTTTCTTAAAGCAAAATACAATCAATATAAGACTGGGAAGTTGACTGAATTGGAAGCAAAACAGCGTGCCTTAGAAACATTACGTAGTTTTAAATATGGAAACAATGATTATGTCTGGCTATCATCATACGATTCCGTGCTCATTTCGCATCCCGATCCCAAACTGCATAATGCTGATTTTTCCCAGGTTAAAGACATAGATGGGAATTTAATCGTTCCACCGATGGTTCGGGTGGCAAGGGAAAATGGCGAAGGGTATACATCCTACTGGTGGAAAAGACTTGGGGAAGAAAAGCCTATAGAGAAAATTACCTATTCCAGACATTTTCCCCAATGGGAGTGGGTCATGGCAACGGGAGTGTATATTGATGATGTTGAAGCCGAGATAAACAGCCTTAAAGAGAAGATGATCAATGAACTTCGGCAGATGATACACACGATAAAAATCGCTCGGACAGGCTACATGTATATATTTGATTCCAATATAAATATGATTATGCATCCCAACCCCAATATTGAGAACACTGATTTTTCTTCTCTTCTTAATCCTGAGACCAGCAAATCAATTGGAAGGGAACTTATGGCGGCAGCAAAAACTCCGGAGGGAAAGCTTTATTACAAGTGGGATAAGCCCGATGATAAAGGTTATTACATTTATGATAAAATTTCATGGGTAATATATAATAAGGAATTAGACTGGTATATTGTCTCTTCAGTATATACTGAAGAACTCAACAGTAGTGCTATCATGCTGCGCAACAGGATTTTCAGTGTCTCCGTGGTAATGTTCCTTCTTTTCATCGGAGTTGCCATAATATTTGTTAACAAAATTCTGGTACCTGTAAAGAAACTGTCTGATATGGCTGTCAGGGTGAAAAACGGTGATCTATCCGCTCAATGTGACATTACCGGTAAAGACGAATTCGGTATGCTGGCAATGACTTTCAACGGCATGGTAAGCCAAATAAAATCCCACATAAAAGAACTTGACAGCAAAGTGCAGGAACGGACACAAGAGTTGGATAAAAAAAATGAAAAACTGTTAAAAGAGATTGCCGAGAGAAACAGGATGGAGCTGGAAACTAAGAAAGCCAATGAAAAATTAACGATCTGGGTAGACGAGTTAAAACAGCACAACCATGAAATGTCTCTGCTGAACCAGATGGGTGATATGCTCCAGGCATGTCATACAATTGATGAAACATTCAGAGTCATAACTGAAACCTTTGAAGGACTTTTTCCAGGTGAAGCCGGTTCGTTATTCTTTCTGAAAAATTCAGGGAATCTGTTGGAGACCGTAGCTACCTGGGGAAATTATTCCGATGATGATATTTTTCAACGTGAACACTGTTGGGGGTTAAGGCGCGGCAAGGTACATCGAGTCGTAAAGCCCGGTAGCGGTCAGGTATGCCAACACGTTAAAGCCACACCGCCATTTGGATCATTATGTGTCCCATTGGTCGGGAAGAGCGAAGTCCTGGGCATGCTTCATCTTAGATTTGACGGATACGATCCTAATTTATCGGAAGAAGAGAACAAACGTTTATTGGAATCCAAACAGCAGATGGTCATGACCGTCGCAGATCATTTGTCCCTATCGTTAGCCAATTTGAAATTAAGAGACCGACTGCAAGAACTTTCTATACGAGACCCCCTCACAGGACTATACAACCGCCGGTTTATGCAGGAATCACTGGAAAGGGAAATTATAACAGCCCAACGGGACAACTCTGATGTAGGTATCATCATGATTGATGTGGATCATTTTAAAGAGTTCAATGACAACTATGGCCATGAGGCCGGAGATGTTGTTCTTAAAGAACTTGGGGCATATTTTAGAAAGAACTTTCGAGGTGGAGATATTGCATGTCGCTTTGGTGGGGAAGAATTTACGATAATAATGCCTGGAACATCATTGGAAAATGCGCATAAGCGTGCAGAAAAACTGCATCTTGGTGTTAAAAATGAACTTAGTGTTAAATACCTTGATAAAAATCACAATATTACAATTTCGGTGGGAGTTGCGGTTTTTCCTGTAAATGGCTCTAATTCAAAAGATTTACTTATTGCATCGGATACTGCTCTATATCAGGCAAAAAATGCCGGCCGAAATCAAGTTGTAATTGCGGAAATTATTAAATGAACTAGCTATGAGGTTTGCAAAAGGTTGTATCTAAAATATTGCCAAACACTGACTAATGATCCTATGCTTGAATCCTGAAAGT
>JAJSZO010000047.1:11156-14057 GCA_030262795.1 Deltaproteobacteria bacterium
AAGTTGTAATTGCGGAAATTATTAAATGAACTAGCTATGAGGTTTGCAAAAGGTTGTATCTAAAATATTGCCAAACACTGACTAATGATCCTATGCTTGAATCCTGAAAGTGCCAAACCATCTATTTAACCGACGAGCAACGCAGTCATGCGAGATGGATCGGCGCATCAAAATGTGAAGTTATTTTTGGGCGAGTCCTTATGTTTTTCCCTAAAAATTTAAGTTCATTCCGGCTATGAACCTGAATCCATCGTCAGGATAACCTGCATGAGACTCGAAATCAGTATTACAAAGATTATTAATATGGACGAAGATTTCGCAGGGTAGCGATTTAATCAATATCGGATGAATAGTCTTTAAATTTACCACACAATAGGAATCTAATTTCTTGGACTGAACAGTGCCCGGACTGCTATATTGATGGCTTAACACCTTGAATATTGCCTCAACCTTTGTCCCTGTCGGAAGCACAAATTTTCCTGTAAGCTTTGCATTATGTCGTGGCGAATATGGCAGGTCTTTGCTTGTTTCCTTGTTTTCTGTGTCCTGATAAATGTAGCTCAAATCCAGGGAGATGTTTTTCTGCCATTTGGAGGTCAAAAAGATCTCCACCCCCTGCTTATAAGCCCGCGAGATGTTATCAGGGTGATAGATCAGGTTTTCATCCCTTAAATAAGTAATCATGTCCCTGGTATCTGTTCTGAACAATGTTGCATTAAAAATAGTTTTTTTGTTAAAGCTATACTCCAGGCTCAGATCATAAGAATAAATTTCTTCTTCACTCAGATCAGGATTCCCTCTTACCTGGTCAATGGAGCCGTGGCTTGGCTGGTATAATTGATTAAAGGTGGGAATCTCAACTGAGTATCCGGCGTTGGTCTTGAGCAAGGTGTTTGGGCCAATTGTGTAGCTCAGACCAATGTTTCCCGCAGGAAAGTATCCAAAATCGCCGGTGTGCTCTCCCCTTAGACCAAGGCTGATTGTAAAGTCATAGATTTCACGATCGTGCTGCAAATGAAGCGATGCCTTTTCACGATGATGATCACCTGAAATATCATGTTTTACCTCGTTTTTTTCTAACAAGCCCCCCAGTCTCAACGCTCCTTTTTCTTCATGTGACCAGATGGTTTCACCCTTCATCCCGTATTTATAGTTTTCTAATGTCGATATTCTTCCGTCATCGGCTCTATCTTTGAGGTCCCCATTATCCGCATACCATTTTATTGTGAACTCGCCTGTATCGCCTATGAGTCCGTCCGTATGAAAGTCGAGCGACCCCTTCCGGTATCTTTGCCTGGCATTGGGGGTTTCATTATCAGTAGGTCCTGGAGATCCATGCTCTGTTTGGTAATAACGAACGTTAAGGTCATATTTGGTTTGGAACTGGCTTTTTTTGCTCCAGTTAAAACTGAAGTTGCCGCTGTCTCTGTCACAGTTGGGACGTTTCCCATCTTTGTGACCGCCTCCGGCCGTGAGCATGATGTTTCCCTGATCCTGAGAAACGGTGTAAGTGCAACTGGCATTGGCCGTGCCATAGGAACCGCCTCTCATCTTGACTCGGCCTTTGTTTCTGCTTTTTTTGGATGTGCTTCTTGTTGGACTTACAGTCACAATATTGACTGCCCCTGCTGTACTACCCTGCCCAAGCCAGACAGGTACAGGCGGCTTGAACACCATAACCTGTTTTACGATTTCAACAGGGATACTGTTCAGATCAACACCGCCATACTGGCTGGAGTTGATCGGCCTGCCGTCCACCAGGATCAATACAGAACCTGATCCACCGCCCCGGATAGAGATCTTTGTTCCCATAGAACCGCTGCTTTGCCTCACATCCACACCCGGCATGGCAGCAAGGGCCTCTCCCACTTCAAGAAAGTTCCGTTTTTTTATCTCCTCCTGATTCATGATAACCACATTTTGTGGATGGTTTTTCACATATTGGGGAATCCGTTCTGCCGTAACAGTGATCGGGGCCAGCCTTTGAACCTGGCCTTCAACCTTGGTTGAATGATCTTCGGCCAGAAGCGGTGCTGATAAAAGAAAAAATAGTAAATACCCTATAAAAAATGGGAATGATAAAATGTGACGGTTTATATTTTTCATTTGATTGTTCGTATGCTCCTTATATATAAAAGATTTGCTGCTATATCATAGAGATAATGTTCCTTGAAGCCATTTTTTGAAAACGATATCCTGAATCTGATAATTACCGTTTTTTACAATAATTTCTTTTTTTATAAGACTTGACAGGGCTTTTGTAACCAGAGAGCCGGTTTTCAGGTTAACCGATTTTAAGGAGTCTGCATTAAAAAGGTTGGATCCGTTATTCAACAGGATCAGCTTTAAGGTTTTTTTTTGATTAATACTTAAAGTTTCCCATAATATGGTGTGTTCCGGACTTCTCTTTTCTACGATTATATTTTCCACCTTATTGATAATATCAGTGGAAAATCCTTTTTTTGCCGGTTCCTCCCAGAGATGAAACAGGAAATTCTGGATATACATTGGATGGTTTTCAAATTTTGCTGCAATTTCTTCTATCAGTTCAGCAGGAAGATGCACCTTTTTTTTGCCGAATAGATTCTGAACCCAGGGAATATAATGTTTTGTCTCTATTTTGCTTAAAGGAAAACTCTCTGCCAATTTATAAAATGCGCGGTTATTTGAGTTAAACATTTCAGTTATCAGGTGTTGCTGGCTGCCTGAAAAAAGATAACAAATATTTGAGTGTTGCTGAATAAACGAGCGCAATCTTTTTTCAAAACCTTCTTCTGTATAATCAGCAATTTCCTGGAATTCATCAAAAGCAATAATTAGTTTACGTTTTTGTGAATATTTTGAAAGAATATTCATCAGTTCTTCCAAAATTATTTTTTCATTAACTGCCTCAAAGGATGG
>JAJSZO010000048.1:0-2976 GCA_030262795.1 Deltaproteobacteria bacterium
CTTAATAGATCAAGCGCTGTTATAGCAAAAATCCTTTTATTTCTTAATCTTTCATTGAATTGAAAATTAAAACGATAACCCTCAACAAAATCCGGCGCAGCAATGCCTATGCAGACCGTTCCAACAGGCTTTTCCCCGGTTCCACCACCGGGCCCGGCAATACCGGTTGTTGATATACCATAAGTTGCGCCGGCAACACGTCGCACACCATCTGCCATCTCTTTTGCGGTCTCTTCATGCACAGCCCCGTATTTTTTTAACGTGGCCTCTGACACACCAAGAACTTTGATTTTTGCTTTATTTGAATATGTCACACCGGAAAAAAGAAAATAATCAGAGCTGTTAGGCACATTGGTAAGCAAGTGAGAGATAAGGCCGCCGGTACAGCTTTCAGCTACCGCTATTGTAGCCTTTTCCTTGCGAAGAAAATTGCCTGCTACAGCTTCCATAGATTTTCCATCAGTAGAAAATGCGCATTTGCCAATTTTATTTAACACCGATTCCGATGCTTTTTCCAAAAGAATATTTGCTCTATCTTCATCTTTATCTCGAACATAGAGTTTAACATAAATTAGCGGAGACTTCGCACGCAGCCCCACCCTGATTCCGGGAAATTTCTCTGCCAAACCCGCCAGTCGTTCGTTTACAGCAGCCTCGGCCAAACCAAATGTTGATATGGTCTTTACAAGACTAAAACTTCTTTCCTTCCGAAGCTTATCTATCCAGGGTAGAACCCCGTCTGCAAGCATCCGGCGCATTTCATAAGGGACACCCGGGATAAAGAAAAACAAACACACACCGATTTTAAGCACAAAGCCCGGGGCCGTCCCAACATCATTAAACAGACACTCAGCGCCTTCCGGCACCATGGCCTGGTTCTTATTTGAGGCAATAATTTCGCGCTTTTGTGTTTTAAGAAAATTTTCAATACAAGACATTGCCTCCTTGTCAAATACAAGCTCAACGCCTGCTGCCTTTGCGGCTGCCTCCGCTGTAATATCATCTAATGTAGGACCGAGCCCGCCTGTAATTACTGTTAGATCGGCACCTGTGCTTATCTCTTTAAGAATAGCTGCAATAGCTTCAATATCATCACCCACACAGCCATGCCTTACAACTTCTACACCTGCCTCTTCCAATTTTTGGGCAATATAGGCAGAATTGCTGTCAATTACAGCCCCTGTAAGTATTTCATCACCTGTGGCAAGAATTTCTGCTTTCATAATTTAATACTGTAAAAATTCACATGTTCAAAAGTTCTTCGTTCAGGCCCATCATCCATCAACTATCAGGCCTTTAGAATCTATCTTTACATCAAGCATACAAGCTTCTTCTCTTTCTGAAAGAATAGATCCCCAATTTTTCTCTAATCTTGCAATATCTTCGATTTCACCGATTGCCCATATGCAGCCTCCTCCTCCAGCGCCTGTGAATCTTGCACCGCAATTATTTTTAACTGCCGAATCAACAAGCTTTTCACCCATTGAATCAAGAACTTCAGGCGTCATCTTTTTCCTTAAAGCCATTTCTTCGTTCATTGATTCAGCCGCATATTTAAAATCGCGTTTAATTAAAGCATCGACAAATTTATGCGTATAAGCAATTATTTCTACCCAGCGTTCCCTGTATTTTCCTGAAAGAAACTGCCTTACCCATTTCCCGTTAATATCCTTTGATACATGCGGAATTCCACAATAGGCTAATAAAAGATGCTTTTCAAATTTCTTAAAAAATTGTTTCCGATAAACAGCTTTCTTTTTGAAACAAGGGCTTTTAATTCCATCAAGCCAATACCATGTATTCACTCCTCCATAAGCAGCAGCCAATTGATCCTGTAAACCGCAAGGCACGCCTGCAACACTTCCCTCAATAGCATATGCAAGCATGGCTGTATCCTTTCTTGACAAGAGGCTGCTCGCACCAATTCTTTCAAATATCTTGGAAAACGCAGCAATAAGAGCGACCGCCGCTGAAGAAGATCCCCCAAGAGCGCTTCTCGGTGGTGATGAAGATTCAATCCGGATATGGACGCCTTTGACCCCGAGATAGGCTGCAATTGCAAACATAAGCCCGAGGGGATGATCAAAAGGAGCTGTATCTATTGGATATTCGGCACTTTTAAACCCTTTTGAAGATACCTTTACCATGCCTTTATTATACGCGGAAAGGCAAACCCTCGTCCTTAAATCTAAGGCTATGTTAAATGTGCAAGGGGAAAAATGCCTGAGCGGATAATGAAAAGTACTGATATCCAGAGTTCCTCCCATGTCGATCCTGCATGGTACAGATACCGAGATATGCTCTGATTTAAGTATGTTTTTCAGATCATTATACATAGATAGATAATTGTTGTCGGTTGTCGGTTCACGGTTTATGGTTATTTCAATGAACTATGCAACAACTCAAGCGTTTTAACCGTGAACTGTAAACCGTAAACGATTAGTTGCCTCTTATCTGCCTCAAAAATTTCAAGCTCCTGGGCGCCATCCCCAGATGATAAGGCACAAACGCCTCTAAAAATTTCAACCCCTCTTTTAAAGCTGTTTTTGTAAATCTGATCCTTCCCGCCTTTTTTAAATCACCGCTTTCAACCCATAGTAACTGTTTTATTGTCCCCCTGGAAAGATATGTTTTATCTAACACAGCAGAAGAACATCTGTCACAAATAAGACACCCTTTAACAATATCAAAAGCAATCCTTTCTTTCTTGATCTCTTCTACCTCAATTCGGCAGTTGCCGCATTGAGTTAAATCCGGACAAAAACCGGATATTTTAATAAATCTGATCTGAAAAATTATACTCAGAGTCTCCTGGGGCATATAGCCAAGATCCAGTTCTCTAAGAACGTGCTGAAAAAGTTGATATATTTGAACCTGTTTTTTACCATCTTCCATCCACACATTAATCAATTCAGCCCAGTAGCTGGCATATGCAATTTTAACTATATCTGCTCTGCTTTTTGAAAACGGTTGTTT
>JAJSZO010000048.1:3076-6831 GCA_030262795.1 Deltaproteobacteria bacterium
TATTTGAACCTGTTTTTTACCATCTTCCATCCACACATTAATCAATTCAGCCCAGTAGCTGGCATATGCAATTTTAACTATATCTGCTCTGCTTTTTGAAAACGGTTGTTTCAATGTCGCCTCCTGCAGAACAGGCAGCCCTTTGCCGCGACCAGGGCTGCAAACTATTTCCAAAACAGAAAATAGTTCAAGGATTCCTGCAAATCTTTTAACACTCTTTTTTGCCGACTTTGCAATTACTGAAATCTTTCCTTTATTTAACGTAAAAAAATTAATTATTAAATCATAATCACCAAAATCAATACGACGGAGAACAATGGCTGGCGTAGAAAAACTTGTCATTTATTAAAGACCAAGGAGGGTTGTGGCTATCTCAAAATAAAAAAATACGCTGATAATGTCGACAGATGTTGTTACAAAAGGACTGGAAGCTACGGCAGGATCTACATTGATTCTCGCAAAAGCCATCGGGACCATAGAGCCAAGCAAGGCAGCAACAGACATGGAACAGATAACGGAAAGTCCAACGGACAGCGCAAGAGCCCAAGTATCATAACGAAATTGAGCCACCGTGGCAATAAGAAAGCCATATATTACACCCAGTATAACACCGACAGATAGTTCTTTAAAAACAACAGCCCAGATATCTCTTACATTGAGCTGTCCTGTTGCAAGACCACGTACAACAATAGAGGAAGACTGGGTGCCGATATTTCCACCCATATTCATTATTACCGGAATAAAAGCCGCAAGATAAGCAAGCTTGCTCAAACTACCTTCAAAACGACCAATAATAAAAAATGCAATTATACCACCAACACAGCTTGCAAATAACCATGGCAAACGAGTCCGCGTACTTTTAAGAACAGACTGAGTTTCGATAAATTCCTCACCCGCGCCTGCCATTTTCAATATATCCTGTGTAGCCTCATCTCTGATAATATCAATAATATCATCGACGGTAATTATACCAACCAGCTTGTTTGTATCATCTACAACAGGAACTGCCAGGATATCATAACGGGCAACTATCTTGGCCACCTCTTCCTGATCCATTCCCGTTTCAACGGAAAAAACATCCGTTGTCATAAATTGTTTAAGGGGAGTTTCATGATGGACTACAACGAGCTGCCTTAATGAACTCACGCCTACAAGCCTGCCATATTCATCCACAACATAAAGATAAAAAGGCATCTCAACATCCAGATGCTCTTTCTGCAGAGACTCAATTGCCTGTTTTGCGGTTGTATCCTCCTTTAAGGCAATAAAATCCGGAACCATGATACCGCCGGCCGTATCATCACCATATCGCAGTAAGTCTTCGACCTCTTCTGACCCCTCTTTTTTCATCTTTTCGAGGATGGCATCGGACTTTTCTCTATGCAGTCGTCCTATTATGTCGGCAACATCATCTGTAGGCATTTGTTCCAGGATTTCGACAATTTCGTCCAAATCCATGTCTTCTATGAAGTTAGATAAGATATCTTCATCAAGCTCGCTGAAAAGGGCACCCTTTTGCTGTGCATCCTTGATCATATCAAAGAGCTTGTGCTGGTTAAGAAGCGATAACGACCGGAACACAATAGACATATCAGCCGCATGTGTTTTGTCTACAATCTTGCGAAGATGAGTTATGGCATTTCTTCTCAACAATCTTTTGATGCTTTCAACAAGTATTTTATTGCGTTCACTCAGCATAATTTTTTACCGGGACTTTGTTCACGTTCATAAAAGTTTCCCAAACGACATGCAAAGTTTAGGATTCAGGGTTTATAGTACAATGATTCATTTGGGAAACTTTTACAAATCATTATTTTCAGGAAATTTGATGGAATTTTCCTGTATATTTTCGCCTGTTATCTGTTGATTAACCTGGCCATTCAATGACGTCTGTTCTTGAAAAATTGAACTTAGAAATACAGACAAAACAATAATAGTTAGTAATATTCCGACACACAAAACAATACGGATCCAAAATTTACTGCTGAAATTTTCCAGACCGGTTTCATATTCGTCGGTTTTCTTTAAAATAAACCTGCTCGACTCATAACGACGGACCGCCTCCTCCTCATCGGCACCAAGAGCCTTTGCGTAAGCTCGCAAAAAACCTTTTACATAAACTTCAGGTAGTCTGGCAAGATCTTCTTTCTCAATAAGAAGGAGATTCTCCACTCTGATCTTTGTCTCATTTGAAATTTCTTCAAGACTAATCCTTTTCTCAAGCCTTATCGACATAAGATAACGCCCAAATGAAAGAGCGTCTTTATCTTCAACCATATCTTATAACCCCAACCTGATCCCCGATTCTTAATTTCTAATTTCTAATTCCTAATTGATCCCTAACCCCTATTATTTTATAATCTTTATATGAGACATTTCCCGAAGTTCATCTATCCACGAACGAAATTTTTTATCGACTATTTCTTGATAAAGCATGTTTTCGATCTCAAGAGATGCCTCGTCAAACGACTTCCCCGGAACATCGACAATCTCCTTAATATAGAATATCTGATATCCCTGATCAGTATCAAGTACCGGTGTAAACTCACCTGTTTTCATATCTTTTATTGCTTCTTGTATTTTGGGAGAAAGTTCTTTAAGTTCAAATAAACCTAATCCGTACTCATCGCTAACGTATGATGATTCGGAGTAAATACCGGCTATGCTGTCAAAAGGTTTTCCCGCCTCCAATGCTGTTAAAACTATCTCCATTTTTTTCAATACCATAAGTTTTTCTTCTTCAGAAGCAAAAGAAGGCACTTTCATAATTATGTTATTGAGGCGATATTTATTTATTCCGCCATACTTGTCACTGTGGGTTTTGTAGTAAGACTCTATATCCTCTTTTGTAATTACGATTTTGGATTTTATCTCAAAGTTAACCAGTTTAGCCCTGAGCATCTGATCTTTTATACGCTTACGATACTCCTCAATGGTCAAACCCTCTGCACCCAGCATCTCCCTGAGCTCTTCATCAGTAAAAAAATTTGCTTCTTTTAGACGCTCTATTGCACCATCTATTTCATTATCACTGACTGTAATGTTAGATTGCTTTATCTGCTGATCAGTAAGTTTTTGATCAATAAGCTGGTTGAGAGCTTCTTCCCGAGTGGTAAATAGCATCCGGCGCTCCTCGTCAGGCGAATAACCAGACGTCATTATTCTATCAGCATATGGCTTAAACGATTCGTCAAGTTCGGAAAGTAAAATTATATCATCGTTAACAACGGCAACGATTCGGTCAACAACTTCTGCGCCCTGTACATCAGCAATTATGAAGAAACCAAGGGCACAAAAAATAAAAAAGTATCGTATACAAACAACTTTGCAAAATATTTGTCGTAATAGTTTAGTCACAATTAATTTTTTCCCATTGCTCTCTGTTTATCTCAATTTTATAATTTTTCCTGAGTTCTTTAATCCAATCATTATAAGTTGCTTCAGCATTTTCTTTACGTAAGTGTTTTATGATAAATTCATTAATATTTTCCGAATCCTCTTTTGAACCAAAATTCAAAAAAAATCTATCATAATTCCTCTCATAATATTCCGATATACTCTCCGGAGTTATTACAACTTTTTCCTCCAACTCCTTTTCGATAACTTTTTCTATAAGCAAGCGATTCTTTAATGCCTCTTTCCATGATTGATATGATATAGCATACTCAAGTAATGTCTTATCAAATTCACCCTCAGGATAATCTTTTTTTATTCCCTCTATAACCTCTTCAACCTCTGAATCGGAAATGCAAATA
>JAJSZO010000048.1:6931-9958 GCA_030262795.1 Deltaproteobacteria bacterium
GATTGATATGATATAGCATACTCAAGTAATGTCTTATCAAATTCACCCTCAGGATAATCTTTTTTTATTCCCTCTATAACCTCTTCAACCTCTGAATCGGAAATGCAAATATTTTGTTCTCCGGCTCTCTCCAGAATAATCATTTGTTCAATGTGCTGATTCAAGAGACTTAATCTGGCTTTTTTTAAGTTCGCTGAACTCTTCAAGGCATTATAAGAATAGGCAGCCCTTACTATCTCGAAAGCCATGTTAAAATTATCAATAGTCGTAATTCTTTCGCCGACCCGAATCAGATATGCATTCACGGGTCTATTTTCAGGATCAGCACAACCTGATAATGTACATAAAACCAATAAAGCAGTTAATATCGAAAATAGCTTATAGAATATTTTCATTAAATAAAAAATAACAGTTCATTCATGGTTCACGGTTTGTCCCTCGTTTCCGGGCTCTGCCTCCTTTCATTCCGCGACAGAGCCACGAAAATTGCATTACAAGGCAGAGCTTCGTACTAACCCATTAAAATTATAGTATAATGATTCATTCGGAAAACTTTTATTGTAAACATTACTTATTAACATGCTGAGCTATTTCTTTCAAGATGTTTTCGACCTGAACTACGAGACTTTTTATACTGCCTGCTGAAAGTTTGGCTTTAAAAATATGGTCTGGTGTAACCTTAAAACAATCTTGCCTTGAAACTATCATGTCAACTATTCCAAAGGAATTTTTTTGGTGAACTGTTGAAAAATGAAGTAAAAGTTGTTGTCCTGTCAGGTCAAGCCTTTTTACTCCAGCTTTTATGGATAAAACTTTAAGCTTAATCTTTAAAAAAAGATTGGCAGCCTCATCCGGTAAAGCCCCAAATCGATCAATCAATTCTGCCTTAACATCGGATAATTCTTTTAAATCAGCCAGCCTTACCAGCCTTCTATAAACCGAAAGTCTCTGATCAATATCAGAGATAAAATTTTCAGGAATAAAAGCAGAGAGGGTTAAGTTAATCTCCGGCTCCAGACTTTCTACGACTGTTTCTCCTTTCAACTCAGACATTGAATTTTTCATCAACTCAAGAAACGTGTCATATCCGACCGCAGCGATATGACCTGCCTGTGAAGCACCAAGTATTGTACCGCCTCCCCTGATTTTCAAATCACTCATGGCTATTTGAAAGCCTGCCCCAAGTTCACTATGTTCCATCAGCACTTTAAGACGTTTTCTGGCAACTTTAGTCAATGTGCTTTCTTCCGGAATAAACAGATATGCATATGCCTGCTCATCAGCTCTTCCGACACGGCCGCGAAGCTGGTAAATCTGGGCCAATCCAAACCTGTCAGCCCTGTTGATGAATATTGAGTTGGCTGAAGGAATATCAATGCCTGACTCAATTATAGTTGTACATACCAGCATATCTATTTCTTTCCTCATAAACTTAAATATTTCTTTTTCCAGCTCATTTTCGCTTAAACGGCCATGTGCAACACCCAGCCTGACCTCAGGTACCAGCTTTTTTAAATGCTCTGCAATCGACCATATATTACGAATATTATTATGAACAAAGAATATCTGACCCTCCCTTTTTAACTCCTTTCTTACAGCTTCCGCAATAATCGCATCATCAAACTCCGCAATATAGGTTATAATGGAATGGCGATGTTCGGGCGGGGTTGAAATAATACTTATGTCACGCATCCCAAGCAGGGACATTTGAAGAGTTCTCGGTATGGGGGTGGCAGTTAATGCGAGAACATCAATTGTTGTCCTTATTTTTTTCAACTTCTCTTTTTGTGTAACACCAAAGCGCTGTTCTTCATCAATTATAAAAAGACCCATATCTTTAAAATCTACATCTTTCTGCAAAAGCCTGTGAGTTCCGATAATAATATCTATCTTGCCGGCATTGAGATCATTTATAATGTCACGCTGTTCCCTTCTAGATCTAAACCTGTTCAGGCATGACACATTAAAAGGATAATTTTTGAATCGTTCGGAAAAGGTCAAAAAATGCTGCTCCGCAAGAACTGTAGTTGGAACCAGTATGGCAACCTGTTTCCCGTTATTTACAGCCATAAACGATGCGCGAAGTGCAACCTCTGTTTTACCGTAACCCACATCACCACATACCAGCCTGTCCATTGGACTTGGCTGCTTCATATCATACAGCACGTCCTCTATCGCCTTAAGCTGGCCGTCTGTCTCTTCATATGAAAAACCGGACTCAAAATCTCCGGAATAACTATCTATATCTTTATAAGCATAACCTTTATTAACTTTACGCTCTGCATAGATTTTGAGAAGCTCCCCTGCAATTTTTTCTACTGATTTCTTAACCCTTTTTTTAATTCGATCCCATGATTTGCCGCCCATTTTGTCAAGAATCGGCTGTATTCCATCAACCCCAACGTATTTCTGCGCCATGCTCATGCGTTCTACAGGAAGATAGAGTTTGTCATTATCCCTGTAATAAATAAGCAAAAAATCATTTGTTGCTCCGTTTATCTTCAATTTTACCAGGCCATCGAATCTACCCACGCCGTGTTCTGTATGAACAACAAAGTCTCCTTTTTTCAGATCCTCGAATAAAAGCTGTTCAAGCTGTATCGGCTGTTTTTGTTTTACTTTTCTACGCCGCTTTCCAAATATTTCATCTTCCGTAATAATGGCGAGAGACAAATCAGGCAAGACAAAACCGGATGAAAGAACGCCATAACATATATAAACACAATTCATGCCGGGTTCAACATGGTGGAAACTATCAACAAACCTGGCTTGAATACCATATGGCGAAAGAATAGATTCCAGGTTGCCGGCACGTGCCCTGTTACTGCAAACAATAACTGTGGTATGGCCGAAATGCTTCTTGTCATTAATCCAGTCAGATAGAGGTAAATACTGTTTCTCATCCCCACGACGGAACTTGAGCTGCTCGTTGATAGAGGTGTTGTTTATCACTGAAAAATTATACTGCGGAAAAGTTATCCCTTTGTCCCGGCTCTCGTTTAATACAGGAAGCATCTTTAATGATAG
>JAJSZO010000048.1:10058-13964 GCA_030262795.1 Deltaproteobacteria bacterium
TCATTTATAAACATTTCGCCTTGTTTTTGCGAAGGCATTATCACAATCAAAGGCATTCCATGTTCCGAATACAACCTTGATACAAAAAATGCCGCATCAGATCCAGACAATCCAATACAATCTATTCCACAATCCCTGTGAAGAATTTGATTAATCAAAGATTTAAATGTAATATTTTCTTGATTTTGGCTCATAAAAAAAGTAATCCATTTATTAACAGGTCTATAGACTTTCAGATAATTAATTTCACAAGGATAGAAGGAGAAAGGCGTATTAGTTATACGTCGACGACTGATAACGCAGTGAAATTATTTATCTGAAAGTCTATAATTATGCCGGCGTAGCTCAGATGGTAGAGCAGCTGATTCGTAATCAGCAGGTCAGCGGTTCAATTCCGCTCGCCGGCTCCACAAAAAGATATGGAGGGAACCATTTTATGTCTATAGCCAACATTAAATCCTTGCGGATTCGTAGAGCTCACCGGCACCAGAAGCCAATTCGGGCTTAGCAAAAGCAAAGTTTAACACTGAAAAATGGTAAGAGCGAAAAACGCACCGGCTTCTGGTGTCAGGTAGCGCCTTGTTCGACTTTGGAACGTTCTAAGTCCTTCTTCTTTATCCGAGCCCTCAATAATTTGGTTCTTTTGTAGAAATCCTGCAAGTTCTGGATGTCTCTAACTACTTTCTGTATCTTTGTCATTTTCCAATGTCTCAATATCTGCAATATCTTGCTTTGAATTTCTAAAACGTTTCATCCAGATTAAATCCTCACGACTTGCAATACATGTCAAGCCGTATTCAGTCTCCTCGACAACAGCATTCTTGATTATTTTTTTATGTCTTTCTTCATTGCCTACCAGCAAGTCTATTGCAAGCGAATCTTCCCCTTCAATTTTGGTTAATCTGTGAAGTGTAATATTTGCATTCTTAAAAGTCCATGGGTTCGCTTCAAATGTATACCCCATTTTTTTCAAGATGGATTTGAGATCATCAGTGTCTTCAGCAAGAAGCAGAAGATCAATATCTTTGGTATACCTTGGTTGGGTATGAAACGATAACGCAATGCCTCCAACAACCGCATACTGAATATTTGCTTCATTTAGCTTTTTAATTATAGAAAAAAATTCGTCGTATATATTCATAATCGTGTTGTCGAACGAAAAAGCTCAGCCTACGCTAACAATGTGGGGCGCTAAGCTTTGAGTAACCACCAAAATTTGTGCGGGGTAGACATTCCAAAATTTGACAGCACTGTTAGCGGTCGGCTGCAACGCCTGGTATCAAGGAGTTGTTTCCCAACCCCATTTGACCGTATGACGGAATCAACGAAAAATTCATGGATAACACCAAACTTGCCTCCGGCATAGACTGCGCCAGCCTTATCAAGCGTGATAAGACCAACCACCCGATTATCTTGGTCTTTTGTCAGCAAGACCACATAGTCATCGCCACTGATCGCCTTTTCGAGAAACGGCAGAACTTCTGACTCGTCAATTGTGAATGGCTCAGCGCATAGCTCACTGACCAAGTTTTCTACTTTCTGGATGATCTCCCGACAATCGCTTTTTTTTGCTTTTACTTTTCAGGACAAATTAAAAAGACTTGGCCATTTCCAAACGCATTACAAAAATATTGATGATCTCAAATACAAATTCAGCGAGCAATTGAAAAAGGTTCTGCCCAGAATCTTAGACCATTTGCAAAATAATTGGTTTTATATAAATCATTTGATATCCGAATAAAATCAATGCTACTTTTTCTCGACCTAACTAACTGTTAACAAAAAGATGAGGCATCAATTGGAACAAATATTATGTTTCACCCAATGGGTGAAAGAGACTAAGGAGCATTGTGTTATAAAGTCAAGAATATCAGTAGATTATAACCCCTGAATCCTAAACCTTAAACCGATCACTTTAGGTATCAATCTTCTTTCGCTCGCACGTAATCCAGAACCAGGCATTCAGGCAACCAAGAATGACACCGATAACAAGAAGCATGAGTGTCCACGAATAGCGACTCGGCCATTTCAGATCTATCCAAATGCCCAGCGCAATGCCGATCAATGTGGGAACGGTCACAGACCAACCGACAAGGCCGAACATCCCCAGTCCAAACCAGACACCACGGTCTTTTTCGCGACGGGCTTTTATCTTGCGGGCTTCTCTAACCCCAACTGCTTTGCTTAATTTTTCCGCTTTTTTCTGATACTCTTGTTTCATAAGCCTGTCATTGACTCAGGTTTTTCCAGATATATAAATCTCCGGACAAAATTGGCCTCAAGTTTTGCCAGTGCTGAACGAGACATCTTTTCCCGATCTTCAAGCTCGACAAAGTGTTTTTGAATTGTTTGTTTCAACATTCCCAGGTCAGGACCGATAACAGCATTTCTTGTTGAAACCAGAACTTCGCCACCACATTTGATCAGAACTCCTTCATCTACAGCGAGAAATTGTTCAATGCCCTGAGCTGTTACAAAAGAAAAAAGTCCCGGAACAAGGGCTGCTGCAAAATCAATGTGATGTGGCAAGAGGCAAAAAGATCCATTTTCAGCATCGGCAATCACCTTGGTAACCTTCTCGTCAATAAGAATATGTGTTGGAAGTAATACCTTGAGTTTCATGTTTTTTTTGCTTCGCTGATTTTTCCTATCATATAAAGCGATCTCTCCGGATAATCGGAGAATTCATCATTTAGAATGCGCTCGCAACCATCAAGAGCATCTTTTAGATTAACCATCTTTCCCTTGTGGCCGGTGAACTGTTCTGTTGTAAAAAAGGGCTGTGTCATAAACCGTTCCAATCGCCGGGCATGATACACGATCCGTCTGTCATCCCGGGAAAGTTCTTCTAAGCCCAACATTGCGATGATGTCTTTAAGTTCCTCATAGGTTGCCAGTGTTTTGCGAACTTCCTGAGCTACATGGTAGTGTCTCTTTCCGGCAATAAGGGGCACCAGCATCTTGGAGCCGGACAGAAGCGGATCAATAGCAGGGTAGAGCCCCTGTCCGGCCCTTTTTCGCGACAGCGCAATGGAGGAAGAAAGATGAGCAAAGGTATGAACTGCCGCAGGATCCGTAAAATCGTCTGCCGGTACATACACGGCCTGAGTAGAGGTAATAGCGCCGGTTGCCGTGTTGCAGATGCGCTCTTCGAGTTTGGCCAGTTCCGTTCCCAGGGTTGGCTGATACCCAAGGCGGGAAGGAACTTGTCCCATAAGCCCTGATACCTCAGATCCTGCCTGGATAAAACGGAAGATATTGTCAATCAGGAGCAAAACATCCTGCCTGGCATCATCCCTGAAGTATTCAGCCATGGTCAAAGCTGCATGACCTACCCGAAACCTGGCCCCCGGCGGTTCATTCATCTGCCCAAACACCATGACAGTGTCGTCTATTACACCGGCATCTTTCATGTCGCGGTAGAGCTCCTCACCCTCCCTGCAACGTTCACCAATGCCGCAAAAGATGCTCACACCCTGACGACGTCCCACGATGTTATGGATCATTTCCGTAATAATCACAGTCTTGCCGACACCGGCGCCACCGAAGAGTCCGGCCTTTCCTCCTCTTTCCATAGGCGCCAGGACATCAATGGCTTTGATGCCGGTTTCAAAAATTTCGGATACGGTTGCCCGCTGATCAATGGGCACAGGGTTTCGATGGATAGAACGCCATTCTCCCCCCTTTATTTCCCCTTTCCGATCAATGGGTTCTCCGAACACATTGAACACCCTGCCAAGCAAACGCTTTCCTACAGGCACATTCAAAGGTTGACCCATATCAATGATCAGAGAACCGCGGGCTAATCCCTGGGTCAAAGTCAACGCGACTCCGCGAACCATTTCAGAACTAAGATGGGTTTCCACTTCAATGGCTATTCTGCCCTCTTTGCCGGTTCTCAACAGG
>JAJSZO010000049.1:0-11725 GCA_030262795.1 Deltaproteobacteria bacterium
ACATCTGTGTATCACCAGCCCCTGCTTTTTTCGAGGGAGACGATCTAATCTCAGTTCGGGCCCCATGTCCTGGACAGGACAACTTCAAAGCAGTAGAGGGCATGGAAGAACTCCCTTTAGAAGTTCCTGTACGTCTCATGCATGACCCTGGCCCTGCGCCCCTACCTGCTGCATTGATCCTGAATGCTGAGGAAACTGACTGGGTACGCCGCCTGATCTACCGGCTGCCGGGTGATGCATTCGGTAAATATTCATTCTGTCTCGGTCAGGAACGTTCGGTTCTTTTGGGAAAAGGAGTTCCAATGGAATTGCTTCCCTTTGGTATTCCCATGCAGTGCGTGCAGGACACCCACTTATTTACCCCATTACGTTGTTGCCTGGTTCCAGATCTGCCGTGGAAACTCCTCTCTGAAGCCCCGGAGATCATTGACGACAATTATACCTTTCTCACAACCTAGTTTCGACTTGACGTTCCGCGAAATGCCTTTATTCCTCTGTCGCATGGGTTATTTGTCGAGCCGGCAAGGCCGCGAACTGTCTTACGTATGCGCAAAACTCATGATTTGCCAGCATTAAACTGGATGGCCCCGCCAAAGCCGGCACAACCGTACCAGGAAACTAAGACACCACCATCGGAGCCGCATGTTCAGAGAAAAACCTCACAAAACGTAGAAGAAAATCTCCTGGAACGCGCTGAATCTTATCGCCGGACAGAAGATCACCTCAGCACAGCCCTCTGCTTTGCCTTGGCCAACGACAAAGTAAACGCCGCGCATTTTGCTATGAGGAGGCAGCACGTAGCGTAAAAACGCATGAAAAGCATACTTCAAGGCTGAACTTTGGTAGTCCCTACAAAGCAATGCAGGTTGGATAATATCGGCTCTCCGGTAATTCCCGTGGTTAGTATTCTATCTATTCAGACGTTGTGCCTGATGAGTCAGTTGGAGAAGTTATTTCGTCCCGGTTCCTGCACAAGGTTCAAGTAGTCTTTCCTGAATAATGCTCTCCAGGGAATTATTGGGATTTCTCCCGCCAGGTAGGGTTTATCACAGGTAGAAACACAGAGAGGTTTAGCGTTGGGATGATCTTCCATAAACGATCTCAACCCCTTAAGAACGCCTGATTTGACTATCGGTGAAGACTTGATTTCAATTGCCCATAAACAATCACTCGCTTCAACGACCATGTCCACCTCCGCTCCATGTGAAGACCTCCAGTGAAAGACTCGAAAAGGTTTCTCAGCGTAATGAATCAGGCGATAGGTTTCCAGTATAACAAAATGCTCAAAGAGCATCCCATATATCGTTGATCCTCTTACAGACGATACAGAGGTCCTTCCATTTATAGCGTTAACAACACCAATGTCGAATAGATAGTATTTGGGGTGCATGGTGAGCCTTTTTCGGGCACTTTTCAGGTAGGGTTCCAGTTTTATGGCAATTAGCGTATCTTCCAGTATTTGGTAGTAACCTGCTACGGTTTTGCCGCTTACCCCGGTTTCCCTGGCTATAGTCGAAAAGTTAACAATCTTTCCACTCTGGTCGGCTGCCATATCCAAAAACCGGCTAAACGCTCCGATATTCCTAATGATTGCTTCGTCAAGAATTTCCTCTTTAAGATAAGTCTGCACATAAGCTGTCAATGTTCGAAACCCATCTTCAAGAGACTCATCAATTACCGGTGGAAGTGTCCCACGGAGTACCACATCGTCAAGTTTGAATCTTTTACCAAGCTCTATATGAGTGAATGGGAACAAGAAAAACTGCCATGCCCTCCCCGCGAGCATATTAACGGATACTCTTTTCAGTTTCCGAGCACTCGACCCTGTTAAGATAAAAAAGACCCTTCCTCTGAATTTTTCAATAAGATAGTGCACATCATTCAAGAGCTCGGGACACTTTTGAATTTCGTCGATAAATACAAAGATTGCGTCTTGATTCTTTAGCAAAAACTCCGTTTCCGCCGTCAAGAGACTTGGATTTTTCTTGTATTTTAAAAGGATATCCCCTTTCAAAAGATCAACCTCAAGGTAATCCATATCAGCAAGCAAATGCTTAATCAGCGTGCTCTTGCCCACCTGTCTTGGGCCGAATAGAAAAACACTCTTTCTTTTAAAGGGGATATTTATTATTCTGGAAATCATTGTCCAATTATACCGTGTAGAGCTGAAGTGTCAATTCATTTTTTCCCTAAAAATCCAAATTTCCTAAGGTTCCTTTTAGTGGATGATCTTTGTTTCCGGGTGGCAGTTTTTTCAATTGATAACATAGCACATTTCATTTGATATTTCCCCTTTTTTATGTTAGGAGCTTGATCAAAAACAACAGAGTCATTCATAAGGAGGTAAAAAAGTGAACAAAAGACTGATTTTATCCATTGTATGTATTTTTTTTCTAATCGTGGCAACTAATTCCATAGCCGGTGATGAAGGTAAAAAGGTTTATTCGCTGGGAACGATTACAGTGCAGGACCAGTTAATTCTTCCTACCAGGCAAGCCGGAGATTCTCTTTATACAGGAAGTTCGGTAACAAGGAAAGGGCTTGAACTTCTCGGCACGCCTGCTGAAACAAGCATCTATAATGCATTAAGTATCCTGCCCGGAACCAATGTGGAAAGTCTTGACCCTTACGGGCTGAGTCATTCATATACACGGGTAAGGGGACTAAAAGACAGATATATCGGGATGACGGTTGAAGGTGTTCCTAATTACGGGATCATGTCGATAGGTGCGCGTGAACATATATATGATACGCAAAATGTAAAAAGCGTCAGCCTGTATAAGGGAGCAAGTCCTGCTGACCTTGGAACAGGTTCCGGCAATAGAGGAGGCGCAATAGAATTACAATTAAGAAGACCGGAAAACGAGATCGGAGCCGAGATAACTCAAAGTCTTGGTTCCGATAATTTTATGAGAACATTCTTGAGGGTTGATTCCGGAGAGCTGCCGACAAAAACAAAGTTTTTCGCCTCATATTCTTATTCAAAAGCTGACAAATGGAAAGGAGAAGGAGAGCTTGGCCCAAGGGATCATATCACATTAGGATTAAGTCAGGAATTTGGTGATAAGGTAAATTGCGATATCTTCTTCAATTTCAATGAAATCGAAAGACATTCCTTTCAAAGCCTGACTTACGAGGAAGCCGGAGATATAGATAACTATTATGATAAATCGTTTATTCCGGCACTCACATCTGTTGCCGGCAAGAATAAAGACTATTATGATTACAATCGTGAAAAATTCATAAACAGAGACCTCATGGCAATCATTGATGTAGCAGTTTCTGAAAACACCAATCTGTCTTTGAAGCCTTATTATTCCAGTGAAGATGCAACCACAAAGGGGAAAGCGCAATTTCTGGTCGGCGGGGACCCGACAGCGGGGATAGTGGACAAGATCAAGGACTTAGAACGGTATGGGATTATCCCTGAACTCAGCATTGATTTTTCAGCATATACAATAACCGCCGGTTATTGGTTTGAATCGCATAACCTGGAAAAATACATGAAAAAGTATTACACTACTGACAACGACGGATTAGACTACCAAGGCTATGCTTATTATGCAGAAAATGACGGAAATGGTGAAATTCACAGTCCATACGCCAAAATATCCGGCAAACTGGATAAATTTAAGTTTCAGGCAGGACTGAAATATTTTTATTATGAAGAACCGGCAAGCACGGGATACAAACCAGACCTTTCCGCAGAAAATCCTGCTATCAGCCTAAAAGCAGTTGATTATGATGCGTTTCTCCCTACAGCAGGCATTGGCTGGGAATTTAACAAAAACAGTGAAATGTACTTTAATTACGGCAAAAACTATATGAGACCATATGCTTATGTTCCGGTTACCACAAACTATGTAAAATACAAATCGGCTTTTGGAGATATGACATTGCAGGACATTTTAGACAAATGGGAGATGGAAACATCGGATAACTTTGATATCAGTTTCAGGTATCATAGCAAAAACTTTTCAATAGCTCCTGTTGCTTTTTACAGCAAACATCATGATTTGCTGGTAGCTGTTGATGATCCAAGTGTAATTAATCCCGCTACCGATAAGCCGGTTAGTTATCATCAAAACGTAGGCAATGCGACTTCTTATGGATTTGAACTGGAAACAAGTTTTCGTCCGTCAAGAAATCTAATTGTCTATTTCAACCCCAGTTACACTGAAATGAGTTTTGACGACGACTTTAAAACAGGAAACAGTGTGCTAAAAATCAAGGGAAATCAACTTCCTGATACCCCCAACTGGGTCGTAAAATCAGGCATGATTTACACTATTTTCGATTTTGAGATCAGTCCGATAGTTCGATGGGTTGACAAAAGATACGGCGATGCCACAAACAAAGAAGAAGTTGATGATTACATTGTTGTTGATTTGGGCATAAAATACTCAAAAGAAGATTTGGGGTGGTTAAAACATGCAAGTATCGGGTTTGAATTAAAAAACCTGTTTGATGAAAAATATGTCGGCGCAATCTATGCAAGTGACACAGCAACGAGCGTAGACTATTATGCCGGTTCTCCATTTGCGATGATATGCAGTATAAGCGGCAAGTTCTAATCAAAGGTGTCATCAGGAGTCAGAATATATTGTGGTTCTGACTCCTGACTCCAAACTCTTGACTCCCCAGACTCTTGACTCCAACCTCCTTACTGGAGATCCCAGATGAACGCGTAAGGGTCTGTTCCTTCCATTGCAAGCTTTTGGGCCAAAGCTGCCTGCCCGAAGAATTTCTTTATTTCTTTTATGTATGTCAGTTTTTTGGTCATACTGATAGAGGCCATTTTGACAGACAGTTGTGCCCTGGAAATGAAATAAGCAGGGTTTGCTTTTCCTCCGGACGGAGCAAAATCCTTATAATTCTGGCTTGCATCTGCAAATATACTTTTCCAGTCTACGCCCAGTACCACTCCTTCGCAAGAATTGCTTTTTTTATTGACTCGCATGACTATGACTGCCAGGGGAGATATAGGGGCATCTTTAAACCACAGGTCTTGCGAATATTTTTCTATTTTTTGTTTACTGACAGCCTTGGAAAAAGCAGCCGATTTGCCTGCTGTGGTGTCGAATATAATCTGAAGAGCATCAAGTAAGCAACCTGGAGGTGCGCCTATGAATATGTATTTTTCCCCCTTGCGCACCGGGTATTTTTTCTGCAAATATTCCCCTATAATCAAACCGGTATTAAGGCCGGGGCAGATGTGATTATGAAATTCTGCTGTTTTCAGTAAAGACCAGGAAACATCTGCTGCCCAGCAATGAGAAATCGAAACAACGGAAAAAAGGGTTTTACTGCCGATTATCCCTGAGGCTGCTTTTTTCCAGTCCTGGGATTTAAAAATTTTTTTCGGAGAAATATCAATCTGCTGTTGTTTGAATCCTTTTTCACTCCATTTGATAAAAATCAGTCTGCCATTATCCTTTCTGTATAGTGCACACCACAACGGATCAGCAAACGGGGTATGAACAGTCAAAAGACTTTTTGTACCCATGGTACAGGCAGTAACATTCGACACTATGTCGAGGAAAGCCTCTGTAGTTTTTCCGTTTATTGTGCCGTATCCTGCATTGGTTAAAGCGAGAAGCTTTTCATCGCCTTTTTCAAGACCTATCTCATTGCGGGCATTAAAAACCGCATTCATGGCCTGTACCATTTCCTTATTATAGTTTATTTCTCTGTATTCTTCAAATCCACAAGCAAAGAGATTAAGTTCCATTACAAAAAAGACCATACATCCAACAAGTAAACTACCGACAAATTTTTTCATCATTTTATTCTCCTTTTTTTACAAAATATAGCTATACCCGGCATCAATAATATCCGGCAGGTTTTTGTGCCAAAGGACTTCAAAAGTACCGCTATCACAAAAAAACAGGTTTTTAAAATTGTGGTCGTTTGATTGCTTTTTCATAGATAGTGCCTGAACGAAAACTGCTAATGACTCCAACAAGAATCCTCTTTTGTCAAGAATTTCTTTTCCTTTTTCATATATTCTAATCGTACTATAAAGGCTCGGTAAAAAAATAAGCCGGCAACACCAAATCCCAATAAGCTGCCGATTTCTCATCAAGAATGCCTGGCGGTCGATTATTCAAGGCATGACGGAACTGCTGGTCGGTAAAGTATCGGCGCATAACTGGAATATCAGTATCCAGGCAATATTGCATGAAGTACACAAGAAAGCGGTCAACATCACTGACCACTTTTTCCGGTGGCTCAAACCAGTTTACGCGTCGGGCTATTTGTTTAAGTTTGTCATTCATTATGTTAAATCGTCCACGTTCCTTATAACATTGATCTATCTAATTCGATATTTTTTCCGATAACTGCTATAGGTACTATGTCGGGCACATTGGAGAGATTGCACTCTTTCACCATATTGGTCAAATCGTGTTTAATTTTATCGGGTAATGTCATAACATTCCCATTCTGAAAGTAGGATAAAGACTTCAAAGTCAGGATTGCGTTGTATTGCCGTCCGTAAATCGCCCGCGCAGCGCCGATACCGTGCTCCAAGGTTAGATCGGTGTTATTAATGATTGCATGAATGTCAATATAGTCTTTTGCTTCAGCACGTTGACTTACAGTGGCGCACTTCATACCTAACAGATCCGGCAAAGAAGCCACTAAAACACCATTATCTGCTGTATCCGGAGGATTAATTTGTCCAAGCTTCAGACCGCCAAAAAAACTCAATTTAACCGGTGTATCGAAGCCGGAGACCTGCATTAATATGGTCAATGTATTAGGACTTTCCTGCAAGCGTCTTGACATTGCCAAAAAAGTCATTTCGCGTACTAATCCATCTGAACTAAAGTCATAACTTGTGAAAAAGTCAAAATCGACAGACTCACGATGAGCGAGGCGCAAAGCGATTGCCGTGCCTCCATACAATACAAAACGTTTCGACACTTTTGCCAGGATCGGCCACATTGCCATTTGCACCTCAGGTAAAATAGATAATTGAAACTTTTTCATGCCAAAATGGTATCCTATTCAAAGCCGATTTTTTAATGAATCGCAGGTTGTTACGCACTTTGCCTGTGGGGTTTGAGCACCGTGGGGATTGGATGAGTGTGAAAATAAAAGAAAAACAACATGGATCAGCGTCCATACTGCCTTGCCATGAGTTGAGAAGCTGCAAACGCTTTAGCAATGATTTCAAGATTATTGCGCATATTTTTTAAATACCCATCAGGGTCAATCCTGCCTTCCTTGTTTGAAGCCGGATCCATCGAATTAAGTACTACCAATTTTGCTCCGGCATCCATTACAGCCCGGATTATTTCAGGCTTTGGTTCCCATTTATGAATTACAACTTTAATCTTGTCCTGTTGAAGTCTTATCTTCAGATTGGATAGATCTTCTTCTGTCCAGTAGAAATCATCTTTTAAGAAATAGCCTGTTACATTGAGGTTCAGGTTGTTTGTAAAGTAGGGAAAGACATCTGTCAGGCCAAAGACTTCAAGCGATTCCAGTTCCGCAAATATGTTTTCATATTTAAGCCTGAGGCGGAAAAGTTCTTTTTTGAAAGCAGCCAGGTTTTTGTTAATCATCGCGGCATCTTTTGGGCTGAGGCGTTTCAGATCGCCGGCAATGATGCTGAGCATCTTTGAGGCATTTGAGAGGCTGAGCCAGATGTAAGGAGAGATGGCCTGATGTTCTCTTCGGAGAGATTTACCTGTTTGTGTATCCGGCAAAAGAGGACAGCTATCAGGAACTTCAAGGATAGAAACACCTGTGAGGGCAGGATCAAACGGCATAGATGCATCTATTTCAATAATTCTGATATTCCATTTTCTTGCATAGAGATAAAGTGGGTCATGTTTCCATACACTTCTGATCGTAATAACCGCATCAGCCCTTGCAGCATAATCTTTAACTTCTTTTTCATGCTTTTTGAAATAGCGTCCAAGTCTTCCCATTGGGTATCCGGCCGGACCCAGGTTACTGACTTTTATTGATGTGCCTTTGGTCAGGATACTTGCAAAAGAATAAGTAGACTGAAGGCAGGTAAGCACAAGCGGGTTCTTCTGAGCTGCATGGCCTGATGCTCCAAAAAGGACAAATATATTAAAAACAAACAGAGAAAGCACAATAGCAACATGTTTCAATTTATATCTCCTTCCAAGGTTTAGGGTTCAGGGTTTAGGGTTCAGAGGTTCAGGTGTTAGGGGTTTAGGGGTTGCCGATTGTTTAATTTCAGCCTGGTCAACCGCGAGATCGAACTCTGCATTATGACCTTCCGATGCATTGAGAACTATTCTCAAGTGCGTGCACTCCGGCAATTTAAAAGTGAATATGCCTTTTTTATCGGTTTTACCGGACATAATTAACTTTCCATAGTTGTCAAAGGCCTGTATTTGAGCATTAACAACTTTGTTTCCGTCTGAAAAGTAGCTTTCGGTATGCACGGTACCTTTTTCCACCCAGGCAAATACATGCACCTTGTGACCCCACGCTGAACTTGCCGTTAACAAACAAAAGACTAAAACAACTCCTGCAAAAAACAATCTTTCAATTTTCATAATATTCTCCTCAAGATTTTTCAAAAGGAAACGTATTTTACTAAACCCCGGACGCCGGTTTCAACCGCCTTATTGCAGTTGTAGCTGCAAAGAAAAAGGCTGCAACCAGTATAATGGCTCCACCTGATGGAACCGGTATCTCTAATTCCATTGGGACAACAATTCCTATAACACAGCTCAATGTGGAAAAGGCGGCGCTATAGAAGAAAAAACCTCGCATTGACCTGCTCAAGTTGCGGGCTGAGGCCGCGGGTATGACAAGCAGCGCTTCCACCAGGACCGCTCCGATGATTTTTACTGAAGCTACAGTGATTATGGTAACCATGAGGATAAAGAGATAGTCGAGAAAAATCACATTTATCCCTCGTACACGGGCAAGGTTGGGATTAAAACTGGAAAGAACCATCCGGTTATAAAAGCCCAACCCACAGAATATACAGATAAAAGAAATTACAAACAGAACATTCAGATCAAGCTCGTTTACAGTAAGAATTGAGCCAAAAAGGACATTATCCAGGACGTGAACATTTACCTTGGCAGTCACATAGAGCAGCATACAGGCACCGATCGCCAATGAGATACAGAGGAATATGGCAATCAGGGTGTCGGTAGTCATGTTTGTTCTATTCCTGGTGAATACCATGGCCATTCCAAAAATGATGCAAAAACTGAACAATGAAACATATGGAGAGGTATAAGGCTCTCCCAGCATGATTCCGATAGCAACACCTGTAAGCGCGGCATTTCCGATCGCCTGGGAAAAGAAAGCAAGTCTCTTTGTGACAACCAGTGTGCCGATACCGCCAAGCACCGGCCCCAGAACAAGGGCAGCTACAAGCGAATTGAACACAAATGCGTATTTAAGCGACTCCGGCAGCCAGCCGGACTCTGCCAGGTGCTGTACAAACGGAATTATAGAATTGTAGATACTAATCACCTTTTTGATCTTGCATAGTTGAGCCAAAGGCCTGAAAGACTCTTTCCGTAGTCAGGACTTCATCCGGGATTCCTGAGAAAAGCACTTGTTTATGAATACACGTAACAGCATCAGCCATCTGTTTGACCTGCTTCAAGTCGTGATTTATCCAGACCATAGTAACTTTCTGTTTTTTCAAAACAAGGATAATCTCCTCAATGACCCTCGCCCCGGCTCTGTCCATCCCTGCTCCCGGTTCATCAAGGATCAAAAGATCGGGAAACGGAATAAGTGCCTGGGCAAATAAGACCCGTTGCATCTCACCACCTGACAACTCCCCCAGTCTCCGCTTTCCTTTGGTATCCATACTGACCAGCCGAAGGGCATTATTTATGATATCCTTATATCTTTTCCTTGTACGGATAAATGCAGGCGTATTCTGGCAAATCATTGTCATGAAGTTATTTACCGTAACCGGAAGTGTCCGATCAAAATCGAGCATCTGGGGCACATATCCGATTATTGTTCCATCTGTCCAATTGATAGCGATGCGGCCGGTATGAGGCGTTTGCCCGAGTAATGAAAGAATAAGGCTGGTTTTCCCACCGCCGTTCGGCCCGACAAGGCAATGCATGTCTCCTGCCTTCACGGTAAAACTTACGTCTTGCAGGATAGTAATATTATTCAGGCAGAGACCGACCATCTCAAAGCATATGGACGGCCCGCGAGGCGGATACTCATTCACTGTCGGCATCTCACATCTCTTTCTTGTAAATATTCGGCAGCACTCCACAGGAAGGCAATCAGGCTGCCCAGCATACCAAAGTATAGCTGATCAGCCTGCTTACCTCCCTGTGAAGCGCTGCCAAACATTTACAATTTGGTGGTTCTATCTATTTTCCGGCATCAAGCCGAACATTTACTCTTTTTTTTTACCAACCGTATCCCCGGCATCCGGTTCAATTTGCCTGCAGGCATCCATCAAGGCAATGGTCAAAATGTCAAGGTTGAATTTCATCTCTTTTTCGAATTTTTCGACTGTATAATCCCCTCCGGTGATATGAGAGAATGCGTAAAGCTTTACACCCGTGGCTTCCTTGATTGTGTCCACATATTTGTCAGGAAAGTGCATCTCGGAAAAAACCACATCCACACCTGATTGCTCAATGAGATCAATAGTAGCTCGCAACTGGCTGGCGGTCGGTTTTAACCCGTGCCCTGGTTCTATTACTGCTGTAACTTCCAGGCCGAATTCCTGCAAAAGATAGCTATAGCCGCCATGAATGGTAGCGCAGCGAAAATCAATATCCGGAATATCAATCACCCTTTTCATATATTCAGCTTTCATCCGGCGTAGCCTTGATGCATAGTTGCGGGTATTTTCCCGATAGATTTGAGCGTTTTCCGGATCAAGCTTTATCAATTCAGCGCAAATATTATATATTTGTTGTATTGAGGTGGTTATGGAAACAAAAGTGTGGGAATCGACTATCTTGTCTGCTGGGTCAGTTCCAGGTATAGGGATAAGAGCAACCGCCTTATTTGCATAGATAACATCAAGTTTGTCCTTCATCCTGGCTGCCTCAATAATCTCAAAGACAAATTCATCGTGACCGACTCCGTTTATCACGATTGCATCCATTTTCATTACCTTTTTTATGTCATCAGGCTTAGGCTCGTAGCTGTGAGGGTTGAATCCGGCCCCTATCAGCGGCAGCACATCTGCCCTGTCACCCACTATGTTTTTCACAAAGCTGTAATATGGGTGCAAAGTAATTCCTATACAGAGTTTTTTCCCCGCAATTGCGGGATTGGTTCCACCTAAAACTATAGTTAGCATCAATAACATTATTACCAATAATCTTTGCATAGTACCATCCTTTAGACTTTCAGATAATTCATTTCACAAGGCTAGAAGGAAAAATCTGAGTAAGTCGTGCTAAGTTGTACGTCGTCGAAGATTTTGACTGATAACGTAGTGAAATGAATTATCTGAAAGTTTATCTATCCTTTTATCCGTTTCATCTCATCGTCACCTGTGTACGGTATAATCTCTTTCCATCCCATTATTGCCAGACTGCGCACGCTCAACATTTCCGGGAAATTCACATCAGTTTTGCTGGAATACCATATCTTGAATGGCCCCTCATCGTGTTCCGGCTCCCCGATCTGGTAGTCTCCTTCTGTGCTGTGGTCATGCAGCAGGACAAGCAAAAAAGAGCCCGAGATATCAGAACCCGAGACATCAGAACCCGAGACATCAGAA
>JAJSZO010000049.1:11825-13864 GCA_030262795.1 Deltaproteobacteria bacterium
ATCAGAACCCGAGACATCAGAACCCGAGACATCAGAAATGGACGGTTTTCCAAGATACGCTGTTGCATGTATCATGTCTTTGTTTAATATCTTTTGTGTCCAGATAAGCTTTCCGCTCATGACCCATGCACGATCATGAGCAAATGGAGGCATAACTTGTTCTTGCAGGTCTCTCACCGAGGGCCATGTTCCCTCATTATTGTCATGGCCGGCATCAATCTCCATGGCCGCTGTATAGAGGGCAAGAAACGTTCCCTGCTCGAAATTGTTAAGATCTTTGTACCCGCTTATCTGGTATTCGAACAAAACCCTTTCAGGTTCAGCCCTGGTCCTGTGCATAATGCAGATTCCTGCCACTGCAATAACTACAACAATAGTCAAAACAAAATACAGGCCCTCACGACTTGTACCGGTCGGTTTTATTACTTGTGTATGCATATCAGAATCGAAGAATATTTCGGATTGATTTTAATAAGTCCTCATAGATATGTTTGATTCCCTCAGTAGAACTCTTTTTTTTGAGACCTTTTTCCAGTGAGATCAAAAGTGTTTGTATCTCCTCCTTTTTCGCCAAACGCATTGCTATCTCAAGATACCGCAATTCTCTGCGAGTGTCTGTTTCCACATTAGAGGTGTTTTTACCTTCCAGTAATTTTGTACTCCGGGAAAGATATATCTGCTCAATTTCAGAGTAACTATAATAAAGAATGAGGAATCGAATGAATATCTCACTCATCTCTCTGTTTTTCTCTGAATTCATCTGGTACCAGTAACGAAAGTTAGTTGCGGAAAGCCGATATAGCGTCAATTCATCTCCCTTACAGGAAAAAAGGGGCGAATTCTCTATTTTTTTGACAAAACCTGTAGATTCGAGTTTTTGCAGATGGGCTGTCACTTCATCGGTCGGCATATGAATATTTCGGCCAACTTCCTCAGGTCCAAGAAACTCAGGCTCCTCTGCAAAAGCCACCAGGATTTTTTCCTCCTGAGCAGTCAACTGAGCCATGCATGACTGGAAATAGGGTGTGAGATCCTCCAGCAGACTGAAAAAACCGGTTTCCACGTTTGTTATGTTTGCATCTGAATTCCGGATAAGGATGTAGAGCATTATCAGCAAACGGGGATTTCCTCCCGCAAGTGTGTATATCGCCTGAGCCCTGTTGGCTTTTGCCTTAAGTTCCTTTGCAAGCGCGGTGCGTCCTTCCTCAGCAGCATATTTTATCAGCAGTTCAGTTGATTCCTCAAGACTCAACTCATCAATTACGTCGACCCGGAAGAGCTTGCAGAGAGGATGATTCTCGTCTGTTGTCTGTTTAAAAAAGGTGGCTGATGTAGCAATCAGATAGAATATGTCTTCATTCATCAAAAGATCGGCCAGCCATCTTTCGTCTGGAAGCCTTTTTGTTATACGATCTCCGATCACTCGATCTGCATTTTCCAGTAATATCAAAATTTTTCTCTGGTTTTTCTCCGTCCAGTCAATCAGAAATGACCTGATCTGATTTGTGGCCTCCCGGTTGCTTGACTCTCCATCCGTAACCTCAAGTATTTCCCTGAATCTCAGGGCATCATCAGATAATCCCTCATTTTCCAGTTCTTCACTTGAAAGCCTTGTCACCTTCTCCATGAAGTCTCTAAGCGTAATAATCCCTGCTGCCTCCTCAGGAAAAGAGACGGGCAGCCATTTTGCCATTAAACTTGAGGAGTTTTTTATCTTGTGGTGAAGTAATGCAATGATGTGACTCTTCCCGATACCTCGAGGACCGATCAAAAGCTGGTGCTCAGGTTGTCGTGATTTTTGCTCAATACCGGCAAGCAAGGTTGATAAAAGCTTATCACGACCCGTTGCCGTTCTTTCCAAAAAACCGGGATCCTGTCTTGATGGTGTATATGGATGGTATATTGTTTTCACTACTGCTCCGTAATCTCTGAGCCTGGTACTGTCACGGTGTGCTCAAAGCCTGCATCAAGAATGACCGTATATTCGCCTGAAGGCTTATTGAATCTGAATTCGCTTTTTTTATCCATATATCCTTCAA
>JAJSZO010000050.1 GCA_030262795.1 Deltaproteobacteria bacterium
TAGGGAGAACTTCTGTGATTAGGATTTTAGCAGATGAGTCTTCAATTTCTTCATTTTGGTCCCCATGAAATCCTTAGCGACGTTTTTTTCGCAAATTCTATTCCGACCCCGTATTGGAAAAAATACTTTTCGTTCAGGCACTAATTAATTTTTCTCAATGATCATTTTCGGGCATAGTTTGTTGGAAGGGGAAAGCCTGCTTCTTTAAAAGATCTTCCATTTTTTTAGTTTTTTCTATGGCTTTCCGGTTACCCTGGTTTTGCCTGGCGTAAAAGATTGTTGGAGTGATCAATATGATGAGTTCGGACTTTGCCATGCCTCGAAATGTCCGTCCGAAAAGCAAGCCTAAACCTGGGATACTGCCCAGGCAGGGAATGCTGTCGTTCGTTTTTGTTTTTGCATCTTGGATCAATCCTCCGATAAAAACAGTCTCCCCGTTTTTGGCAAGCAGCCATGTGGAAACTGTAGTAGTGTTAACAACTGGGATTCCGTCTTCTTCAAGCCTGGCTCCAGTGATGCTTGGTTGCACTTTGAGCAATATATTGCCGTCATCATTAATATAGGGAGTTATTTTTAATATAGTACCTGTATCTATGAATTCTATACTATTGTAGATGATGCCATCAATAACCTTGGAGACTTTGTACCCCTGCTCTCCACCAACCTGCACACTGGCTTCTTCGTTGTGAATGGCCAGTATCTTGGGCGTAGAAAGTGTGTTGATCCTGGTTTTGGCTTGCAGGGCATCTATGGCGGCTGCAAACTGATGCCTGGACCCTGCAGCAGTTATGATGTTTGCAAAAATACCGGCTCCTGCAGCAGACACAGGAGAAACCCCCCTCGCAGTAGCAGCCGTTGCGGAGCTAAAACCCCCTGTTCCGATTCTTACGTCGCCAAGTATCTGTCCCCAGTTAACGCCCATAGACATATCCTCGGTCAGAGTCACTTCCAGAATCCTGGCCTCAATCAGCACCTGTTTAGGCGCAGTGTCCCAGAAACTAATGATGGTTTCAATCTTCTTGATGTTTTCCGGGATGTCTTCCACTATAACGGTTTTGGTAGGCTCATGAATTTTGATCATTCGCATACCCGGGATGGCTTCCAGAATTTTCTGGACACTATCAATCTCGGCGTATTTGAGCTTGAATATCCGGAGCTGAAGATTTTCAGCCTGCGGATCAACAGCCTTCTTAGGCTTATAAATATAATACACATCATCGTGTTTACGATAACTGAATCCACCCGCCAGGGTGATTGCATCCAGAGCTTTGTCCTGAGTCACCTGATGAAGATGCACTGAGATTTTACCGGATACACCCTGGGCCATTACGATGTTTATCTTATGTTTGATAGCAAAAGCCGAAAGGATCTTCCGGATATCGCTCTGATAAAAATTAAAATTGAGCAACCCCTTAACCGGGTGACGCCGCTGTCTTGTTTTTTCCGGAATGACCGGGGAAGAAGAAACCTTGCCAAAGACGGTAGTATCCATTCCAACCTGTACCACCATGAGCACAATCAAAGCACAAGCTACTTTTTTAATAAGTAAAGTCATGAGCATCCTTCATTTTTTCTTATTGTTCAACACCTCCAGGATTTTTTGACGATTGCCTGAAGCTAAAAACACCCTGTTTCCGACAATTTTGACCACTTTATAATTAGCAATAACGTCACCCACGCGAACGAATTGATCATTGATGATGGCAATGGGAATCCCGCCGCCGACAATCGTGCCTTTTAGCTTCAAGGACAAAACCGGCGTTGTTGACGGTGCTTGCTTTGTGGATTGAATGGCTGCCTTAGATTTCAAAGGCGCAAAGATATCTCTAATATAGATACTCAAGGGCTCATTTACGGGCAATGCATGCATGGAGTTTTTTTGTGGTTTATTAATTTCAACCAAAGCAATATCAAATTGAGCAGACCCGGCCGCAGGCAGGTTGTGATCGGCATCAAATATTGACTTGTTGTGTATAAATCGGAAGTATCCCATGATCACCAGTACCAGCGACAGCCCAATAACGATATAGATTTGTATTGGTTTGTTTTTCTTTTCCGGCATTAAATAATGTCTCTCAACATTTTTTCCATTATTGTTCCTGAACGCTCAAAAACACTGATCGTTAAATCAACGCGGCAGAGCTTGTCGCGGTCGGGTTTGGAGATAATCATTTTTTTCATTACCAGTACACGGTTCATCGTCTCAAAATCGTAGAGCAGATGATAGATATCGGCAAAGGCGCCTTTAAACATAAGATGGATCGGAATTCTAGTATAGCGTATCTCTTTTACTGTTGGTAGAGGCTTAAGACTGATCAGAGCAATATTTCTTTTCTTTATCAAAGAATCAAGTTGCTTCAGGAACTTTCCGAGCTGTGCTGTTTCCGGAATGCGCTCATTTAAAGTTTCTAATTCTTTTCGTTTATCATTCCAGGCTTTCTTAAACTCATGGAAGCTCATTTCGGCCAGGTTCAGATCAGTTGATTTTTTGGAAATGAGATCATTTTCTTGCCTGATACGTCTTTCCTGTTTGACTACACTCATTGCTGCCAAATAGCCGCATATAAGTGAAACAATAACTACAATGACAAGGCAGATCCGATCCGTTTTTTTCATACTGAGCGTCATCACCGCTTTTCCCTTCTATAAACAATTGCACTCAATCTCAAATTGGATCACCTTCACTTTCTTAACTTTATTCTGATCCGACAGCGCTATTGTGCTTTCTCTTGCATATTTCAAAAAAATTGACGTAAACATAGGCTCACACGAAAGCCGATCTATAAAATCCCCTAGTTTATTGTTGGAAAAAGAAAAGCCTGTCAGTTTCATATTGGCATTGTCTTCTCCGTCATTTTTACTGTCTAATACAAATTGCGTAAGCCAGGTATATTCATTCATAAGGGTAGCCAACTTCAAGAGTACGATAGTATAAGGCTTATTCTTTGTTATTGTTTTAATAAGACTTTGCTGCTGATCAAGTTTTTTCAATTCTTCTTGAATCTGATTAATTTTTTCAATTTTTGTGCCCAGTTTAATGTGTATTTCTTTCAGATTCGTCATGGCACGGTTTTTAGTTAGGACGGCACGCGTGTAGTATTGATAAAATCCAAAGATCAGGGAGATTGAAAGAATCATGCAGCCACTCCAGAAGCTAAGTCGCCGGAACAAATGCCGGCGAGACAGGATATCCGGGGGAATCAAATTGATTTCTCTTAAAGCCATGATACCTTTTTCATCGCCAGACCCAGTGCCAGAGCAAATGTAGCGCCTTCGGATATATCTGGCAACATGGCGCTATCTAAAAGGGTCATTTTGTTCACAGGATCTATCAGTTTTGTCGGTATGTTAAGTTGGTTTTCAATATATTTGTCCAGATGTCGGATTAAGCTTGCCTGACCGGAGATATAGATGCTTTTAAAAACCACATTTTGTTTTTCAGATCTTATATAGGCGATAATTTTGTGAAACTCATGAATCAATTCTTCAATAAGAGGCATTATGGTCTGATAAATAGCCCGGGATATATCATTTATTTCAATATCTTCAGTAAGATTTGCGCTCTTATTGCGGTTTTGATGATTTTTATGGGCAAGTCCATACTTTCTGAGAAGAATTTCAGCTTTATTTTCATTGTTGGCAAGTCCAAGGTTTGCCAGTAACTTTCTTACAAGAATTTCAATTCCCCATGGGATATAACGATAAGCAAGAATGCATTCTCTGCTTACAATTGAAAGCAGGGTTTGTGTGTAACCGATATGTAACAAAAGAATCGGATTGTGAGTTGGATTGTAAAGATAATTATGCAGGCGTATTAATGAAGAAATATCAAAATCGACAGCTTCTACAATCAGACCGACTTTTTTCAGTATAAGTAGATATTGTTTTATATCATCCCTGCGGACCGCAATTATGGTTACTTTGTGCCAATTGTTGCTATCGGATGACGGAGATACAATCGACGGATAATCTATGACGGCTTCCTCCATGGGAAATGGAAGGTATTCTTTTGACTCGCGAAGAATGACTTCTTCCGAAGTTTCTGATTTGCCGACTTGAAAACGCATGGGAAAGCTCACGATATTTTGGTGGGGAATGTGGAGAACAACTCTTTTTCCGACAAACCGTTTGCTTTTTACAATATTTTTTAACAAGGGCACCAAAACATCACTTCTATCAGGCACGTCCCCGGCCCCATCATCAAGTTCTTGATGCATCAATCCCCTGACAGCAAAACCCTGCCGGATGTGTTTAAGCTGGGCAGCGTATATATGCTGAGCGCCGATATCAATGCCTATGGGGTATTTGAAGTTAAAGTTAAACATTAAAGTTTCCCGAATGAATTATTCTACTATCAATTGGCGGAATACATATAAAACATAACTTTGATGAACAACGTTTTTTCCAACTGCACCGACAGTGGCAACGGTGGCAAAGGTGGTATCTGTGTGCCTGCGAACTTTATAGCCATATCGTCCATTTCCCAACGTGTGCATATAGTAGCTGTCATCTGCAGCCGGGAAATTGGAATCATTGAGTAGTCGCCACATGGCGTGGTTAGCAGCGGATTCCGCCAGATAATGGGCCTGCATGCTGTTGCCCCGGGTCATGGTAGCCAACATCCCTGTGCCCGCCTTAAAAAGGAGAGTAAATGCCAGCGTAGATATAATAGCAAGCAGAACTAAAATGGCAACGTATGCCATACCGGCATCTTTTCTGCTGCCCCTGGTATGACGCTGTAACATTCTCAGCGCACCCGCTTGCCGGTTTTCTGGAGCGTGTTTCTGGGATACACATATTCGGAAAACACGACATTTTCCCCATCATCGCCTGTGAGCGTAAGATCAATCTTGATCCAAAAGATGATGCTCTCCAGAACTGTGGCGTTGCAAGTATATGTAACCTGAAAGGAGGTAACGTGGGTTGAAAGAATAATTGATTGACCTGTGTCTGAAAATATTTCCCGAAGGGTATTTGTGCTGCTGTCAAAGGAGTAGATGAGAGGATTAAGAGAATCCTCATCTATCAGGCCGTCTTCATCATCATCCCATTTTGAATCCTCATCCACATTTCCATCACCATCATCATCTATGCCTGCAATGCCCGGTGCATTGTCGCTATTAGTATCCCGAGGAAGATCTTCGTCAATGTTTCCATCACTATCGTTATCAATGCCGTCAAGTCTGTCTTCGTTTGCCTTCCCATCTTCATCATCATCTCCGTTATCAAACTCTTCATCAATAGCTCCGTTGCCATCGTCGTCAATATTGAAGATCCCACTATAACCGTCGTTATTCATATCGTTTCCAGTATCTTCGTCGATTTTTGGAAACAAAGAATCGTCAAAGTAATAATCATTATCGTCATTGACGAATCCCGAAAAGGCCAGGATATCATTCCTTATTGGGGTGTGACTATTGGGGATAAGAAGGTAGGTACAACGCCTCACCCCGCAGGTCATGCGCTCCATGGCCAGCAGACCTTCATGATAAAGCATGGACCGGGCATAAGCCACTCTGTAGGTATCAAGACAGGTGGAAAACAAAGGAGTGGCAACAACGGCAATAATGCCCATAATCGTGAAGCTCACAAGCAGTTCAACCATGCTCAATCCTTTTTCGCCGAGCTGTCTCATATTTTACCCACCTTACCTTCGTGATCAACCACGATGGTGGTAAGTGACCGGCCGAATACTGATACCGTAATCTTCCTTGCGCTTGGCTCCGGATTTGAATCGCCGTTCAGATCTACTGGCGTTACGCTCCATTCAATAGTATAATCGTTTCCTCTGACAGTGACTGACTCTGTGCCGGGGATAATCCGGTTAAACGGCAAACCTATAAGCTTTTCCATCTGCCCGCGGAGATGGCTGTCAAGCAGCATACGGTCAGCCTGAACTTCAAGTGACCGGAGTCCGGATATATACGGGGCTGAAATCCCGGCGGCTATAAGTCCAAGGATAGCCACGGAAAGGAGCGCTTCGACAAGTGTAAAGCCCTTACACGTTTTTAACAGGTTTGCCACTTTATTGCTTCCCTGACACAAAAGTTAATTTTACTTGCTTTTTGTTGCGCCTTCAACCATCCAATCAACAATCGCTCAGGGTAACTTTTCCTGCCAGTGAATCCAAAGCAACGACGATCTGCCTGTCGCCCATGTCCAGGGTAACCATGCCGCCATCCGAAGGGGCTCCCAGCGTATCGAATTCAACAAAATTACTTGCGCCGAAAGCAACAGCGGTAATATCAATGCCACTGAATCGGCTTTCATCCGGCAGGCTGATACTATAATCAACGCCCCGGTTCATGGGACGTTCCATGAACGCAAAGTCTCCCCCTTCCACATCGTTTTCATCCAGTTCGCTTTCACTGCCCAGCAGGTCGATGCTGATCGAAAACCTTTCCACAACAATCGTGTCCAGGGCGGCATCTATGGTTACCCTGGTACGAGAACCCGAAGTTGCCGCAGTCATCTGTGCAAACTCAAGCGCTGTGACAACCTCCTCGGCTGCTCCGGAAAGCCGTGCATCATTCAACCCGGAATTTAGAACCGGAGTAGCAGCCATTACCATAATGCCCAGCATCAACACGACAATCAGAAGTTCCATAAGCGTATAACCTGCCGGAAGCCGCAAGTTTAATCCGTTATTCATAACAGGCAAATCAGGAATGCAAAAAACCTGATCCTCTAACATTTAATAATCATCATGGTCGGTACTATCGTTTGCAATAAAAACACCTGTTTTCACATAGAACTTCCATGCAGTGTCGTCAGTAGGGGCTGCGGTCCTGGTAGTAACGTTGGTTACAGTGATATCACAAGTAAGATCGCTCATGTTGGTAAAGGGATTTTTCGGTAATGTTGCCGTCTTTATGTACGGTCCATAGAGGGTTCCGGTCAAGTCCTCGCTATCGCCGGCAGCTTTACCGGATACCTCTGTATATGTTACAAGCTGGGCAATAAATGCGGTTGCAGCGGCACCAACAGTCGCTGTTGCGCCTTCTCCATCCGTATTATCTATAGCTCCCGGATATGTCTGGTTGTGCTGATGATAGTAAAGTTCTATAGCGTTTCGCATGGTATTCAGGTTGGTTTGTAAAGTTGCTAACTTGGCGTCCTCTGTTGAAACAGTGATTTGCGGAATGATAATCATAGCCAGAATTCCGAGCACTATAACCACAATCAGCATCTCTATCAAGGTAAATCCGGTCTGGTTTTTCAATGCCGCTTCCTTATTTTTCAATTTTGTTTTCATGATTCAATTTTTTCCTGTTAAAGTCTTCCACGTTCCTAACTGGTTGAATTTACAGATTGTCTCGTTTTAGGTTGGTAGCTCCTATTCTTTAAAAACAGACTTCAAGTCAACTTCAAATCCATCTAAAATACCAACCCTGATTTTATCTTCATCAAAATAGATATCAGGTTTTCGATATTTTGCATCTTGTTCCAACATAAAAACCATAACGGTTTTGTCCTCAGGGTGAACTATCCAGTATTCTTTTACTTTAACCCTTTCATAAAGAAAAAACTTTTCTCTCATATCTTTGTGAATAGTAGAAGGTGATAATATCTCTATAATTAAATCCGGAACTCCTCTACAACCCTTATCATCTAATTTTGATTTATCGCATATAACAAGAATATCAGGCTGCACAACAGTTATTATCTCATTATCACTTTCATTCGATTCGGGTAAACGAACATCAAATGGCGCATTGTAAACCTCACATTTTTTTCCGAACAGAAATGTATTGAATATTGTTAGCAATTCCCTTGAGATTTTTTGATGTGTTCTTGATGGAGCTGGCGTCATATCATAAGCAATTCCGTTTATCAATTCCCATCTTTCGTCATCCGGCCAGTTAAGATAATCCTCATAAGTATATTCGCTTTCTCTCATAACGTTACGCACTTCTTTTTAACTTTTACCTTAATGTAACATCTGCGATAGCTTGAACAGCGGAAGAATTATGGACGAAACAATAACGGCTACTACCGCTCCCATAACAATCAAAGCCATGGGTTCAATTAATGCGGAGAGGGTTTTGAGCTCTTGCTCCACCTCTGTATCATAGAATCTGGCCAGGCGCAACATGACCTTGGGTAAATTTCCGGTCTCCTCGCCAGTGGCAACCATTTGTTTAACCGTCTCCAGCACATAAGGATAAGCGGCAAATGGCCGGGAAAACCTTCCTCCTTGCCGTACATGCTCCATAATCCGATTGACAAAATCCCTGAAATATTGATTCCGGATAGAGCTGCGGGTCACTTCAAGCGCTTCGAGAAGGGAAATATGGCTCTCCATTAAATTTCCGAGTGTTCGGAGCAAATCACAAGTATAAATTTTGTTAGATAATCCGGCTATCAACGGTGCGCTTACAAAAAAACGATCCATCAGAATTCTGCCTGTCCTGCTTTCTTTGAAGAATTTAAGACTGATCACCAGCCCGGCACTGCATAGTATGTAGACCCACCAGAATTTTTGTATAGAAACGCTTATTGTCATCAGAAACCGTGTGGTAAATGGCAGGATACTTTCCTTTCCCTCAAAAAACACGGTAAACTTGGGCAAAACACTGACCATAATAAAAACAATCACAAAAAATCCTATGATGCTAAGAAAGGCTGGATAGGTGAGAGCTGTCCTCAGTTGAGTTTTAAGAGCTTGACGCTTTTCCTGTGCTTCAACAAGCCGATTCAGGATATTTGTCAGGAAACCTCCGGATTCTCCGCCCTTAATCATGCCGACGAAGACGTTATCAAAAACCCGGGGATGTTGTTTCATGGCGTCAGAAAGCTGCCTGCCTTCCTCGACATCCAGAAGCATGGCATGAATCACCGCTTTAAATGTCTCATTTTCAGTCTGGTTTCCTATGGCTTTCAGCGCACTATTCAAAGGAGTGCCGATCTCAAGCATCAGGGAAAGCTGCGAAGTAAAAAAAATCAGTTCACCTGGTTTAACGGGTCCGGCAAAGAAGCTAATGATACCACCTCGCAGTGTCGTACCAAAGCCGGGCAGCGCTTTAAGCGATTTTGAAGCAGCGCTTGAGCGCTTATGATTAAAACTGATCGCCATAATTTCCAAATCCCATCCGCAGATTACGCATATTTCCGCAGATTAATCAAACTTTCTATCCAACCATCCAATCATCCAATCATCCAAATCCATAGATTCACATCTCAGCAGATGTTACCCGCCTTACTTCTTCTATAGTAGTAACTCCCTGCCTAACCTTTTCATCTCCAAGGTCTTTCAATCTCCGGTGTTTTTTTGTCTTGAGATACTTTAGCAGGATGTCGATGGTTGGATTATTCAGGATTAAGGATTGGATACCTTCATCTATCTCCAGAAACTCATAAATACCTATGCGCCCTTTGAAACCGGAATCATAACAGGCTGAACATCCCTTGCCTTTGTATAACATGAACTTTTCATCATCAATTCCCAGTTTCCTCAGTACCTCCTGAGGAGGGTAGTAACCTGTTTTGCATTCGGAGCAGATTGTCCGCACCAGACGTTGTGCCTGGCAAGCCAGGAGAGAAGAAGATAGGAGATAAGGCTCAATTCCCATTTCAAGAAGTCGTGTGATGGCGCTGGGACTATCGTTTGTATGAAGGGTTGAAATAACCAGATGACCGGTCAGTGATGCCTGAATTGCGATCTCGGCAGTTTCTCTGTCTCTGATTTCGCCCACCAGGATGATGTCCGGGTCTTGCCTGAGGGCATGTTTTAAAAACCTGGCAAAGGTAAGACCGATGAGTTCCTTTACCTGGCTTTGAGTTATATTATCTAACTGATATTCTACGGGATCTTCAATTGTGATAATATTTTTTTCACTGCTGTTGAGGGTGGTTATCGCTGAATAGAGGGTCGTGGTTTTTCCGCATCCGGTTGGGCCGCAGACTAAAATAAGACCATAGGGTTTCTTTAGAACTGACTTGAATTGATTTAGTATTTTAGTGTCAAACCCCAACTTATTGATATCCAGAAGGGCTTTGTTCTTATCCAGAATCCTCAAAACCACCTTTTCGCCGTGCATGCTTGGCATAGATGAGAATCTAAGATCAATTGTTCGGCCATCCACATTAACCTGAATGCGACCGTCTTGAGGAATACGTCTTTCCGCTATATCAAGATTAGCCATAATCTTGAGTCTGGAAACAACGGGTGGGTGCATTTCCATTTTGAGTGACATAAATTTATACAGAAGCCCATCAATTCGAACCCGCACCCGACACAGTAGTTTTTGAGGTTCAATGTGTATGTCGCTTGCTCTGTCTCGGATAGCCCTCAGAAGTATCTTATTAGTCAGGTTGATTATCGGGCTTCCCTCTGCCATTTCAGCAAGTTCATCAATATCTTTGTCAGTAGCAGCTTCAACAACTTCAATGTCTGATTCATCAATGCCGCTCATAACTTCATCAATAGTTACTTCTTCACGATAGTATTCATGGATGGCCTCAACAATATCGCTCGAACGGCATATTACCGGCTGAACTTCCAGTTCGGTAATCCTGGAAACTTCATCAAACACAAAAATGGCATTTGGATCAGCCGTAGCGAGAGTCAGAACATTGTTTACACGAAACATGGGAATAACTTGAAAACGAAGCGCCTTTTCTTTCGGTAAAATATTGACAATCCAAGGATCTACTAAACCTTTGCGCAGCCATATGTGTGGAATCCCGAGTTGTTCCCCGAGTATATATTTCAACTCTTCTTCGGTCAGGATACCTTGTTCGATCAGAATACGCCCAAAGGGTTTCTTGGTTTTCTTTTGAACACGAAGAAACATGACCAGTTGTTCAGGCGTAAGCCGATCCTGCTGTACCATAATATTTCCGAGCCTTCTTTTTTTCAGAATGAAATCAGTTTTCATGACGTATTTTTTATGGCTTCATGGATATTTTTATAAACATTGAAAGTGTGCGATAGCCGCGTTACAAGTAATATATCATTGCAAAGTGCATTTAGACTGATTATTTGTAATATACCACCCTGGTTTTTTAGCGCTTCATGCATCTGTACCATAAGTTCCAGCGCCTTGCTGTCCAGATAGGAAACGTCCTTGCAGTCCAGAATGATGTCGGTCTTTTGTTGGTTAGCAGACTCATTGAACACGGTCTCAAGTTCTTCACAGTTTTTATAAGTCAATGCCCCCGAGGGAGTCAAAACTGTTTTTTGGCCGATTTTCGTTGCGTTGATTCTTGATAGTGTCATCCTAAAGTCCTTATTTTGCCCTTCCGGCGAGCTTTCAGGCTGTAATTAGTGCCTGAACGAAAACCTCAAAATATCTGAGATTACAGTCAGTTAGATGCTATTCTCATATCGAAGATTTTTAGCAGTTAGCGGTTAGCAATGAGCTAAAAAATCAAACAGCTAACAGCTTGTTCATTCTTTGGCAAAATAATCGTAAAACAGGTTCCCTTGCCAGGCTCGCTTTGAACCTCAATTTTTCCACCGTGGAGTTTAATAATTTCTGAGGTTATCGACAGACCCAATCCTGTTCCGGGTCTCTCTATAATATTGGGATCAGCGGAACGATAGAATTTATCAAAAATATTAGAGATGTCTTTATCAGCAATACCGTATCCTGTATCTGTCACTTCATAAATTACTATGTTATTCCGATCATTGATCGAAAATGTAATGGTGCCCCCTTCAGGTGTGTATTTTACTGCATTGCTTAAAATATTATTAATCGCCACTTTCAGTAGCTCTTTGTCGCCAATTATTGATGGAAATTCATCCGGCAAAATTTTTTCAATAGTTATGTTTTTACTCAAAGCGGAGGGTTCAATGGCAGAAACACAATCTTCAAAAAGCCAGTTGGTTTTGACAAGTCCTTTGTTTATTGTCAAGCTTCCCATCTCAATTTTTGAGATATTAAGAAGGTTCCGGATGAGGCGGCTTAACCGACTGGTTTCTTCGCTGATAGTGTTATAGAATTCTTTTTGCATTTCTCTATTTTCTATTTCACCGTCCATTAACATTTCGTTGTATGATTTAATTGTTGTTAAAGGGGTCAACAGTTCGTGGGAGATGTGAGCAATAAAGTCCTGCTGAGTCTTTTCTCCTGATTTTTCTCCGGCGATATTTTTGACAAAGATTATTTTGCCGATTGGAGCTCTCCCATCATCCCCAAGATAGCATAAGGAGACCCGAAAGACTTCTTCGGACGCTATATCAGAGAAAGTGGTTTCAATATGGCCGGTGGATCCGCCTGGTTTTATTGTTTGGTGTTGTAAAACAAATGACTCAATTTTTTCATTTGCGAGGACATCACCCAACGATTGATCAAGTACGTCTTCCAATTTCCTGCTTAGCAGGTTAAGCATATAATTGTTCATATGGGTGATATTGTTTTGAATATCAGTAACAACGATTCCGAAGTCCATAGAATCAAGGATATTAATAACTTGCTTTTTCTCAAACATAAGAACGCTTGACTTTGATATCAAATCCTCATTATCGTTTTTGATTTTTTCAAATTTGTCCTTAAATTGAACCAAAGATCGCTTAAGGTTCTCTATGAATCGAGCAATTTCTGAGCCCTGTGAGGTATTGTCGAAAACCGCCCCCGAACAGTTGCATGTATCTATAATGTTTCCTTTCAGTTCTTCGATTGGTTTAAGCACTTGTGCAAAACCGTAATAAGTGATGATGACGGCAGAAATAATAAAAAATGAAAGCATTGCCAGGAGGCTGATTCTTTCCATGGAAAAGGTCGATATGCCAGGCAATCTAAGTCCTATTCTTACGGCGCCGGTTTTCTCTCCGTTTTCAAAAACCGGTTTGGCAAATTGATAGATAGTATCTCCGGATCCACCAACCTTAAAGATCTGATGGGGCAACCCCGTTGCAGCTAAAGACTTTGTTTGAATATCATTTGGGATTTTAGACCTTAGATTATGGGGTAATAAAGAAACTATTTGTTGTCCAGCCTGATCATTTATAACACAGTAAACCAAACCCTGGCTGGAAGTATATTCCACCAGGGTTCGTAGAAAAAAATTACGCCTTTCACCCTCAAAATCCCGTATGGAATGTAACGCAATAAAGTTGACTATGTGATTTCCTCTGCTCAGTATTTCTTTTATGTTTTCCTTTTTTTCTTGTTGATTCAGGATTCGCGTAAAAATTGCGATCCCAAACACAAGAAGAACCAACAAAGCAAGGCCTATCCGTGAAAATTTCATGGGTATTTTCTCTTTGATAGTATAGAATTTCCTATTGAAATATCCCCCCTATAGTTATGCTATATGGCATTAACTTGAGAGGAGAATAGGGAATGCTATTGATGTCCGATATTTTATAAAAGTGCAAACAAATAATGAAGGATACCAATTTTTTTTAGGTTCAGATATTGCCTTGCGGTTCAGGCACTATATATGCACTATACGGGATATATTGATAAAAAAAAGAGTTTTTTGAGGATATGAGGCTTGTTATTGCTGAATTTCGCAGTAGTCAAAAAAAACTGTAGCTGTTTACGGTTCACAGTAGAAAACTGTGAACCGTAAGGACTCGCCCAAAAATAACTTTACATTTTGATGCGCCGATCCATCCCGCATGACTGCGTTGCTCGTCTGTTAAATAGCTCGCTATTCCATTGAAGTCCATATGAAACTGGGCTTTGTAAACAATGCGTAGCAGCGCTTTTTGCCGCCCGAGTAAATTTGCCTTGTTATGTGCATTTTGCCTATTGAGCTTGATACTCAGTAATAATTCGATTTAGAGCTTGATTGAATTCATTGGGCTTAACTTGCGCTACAAAATGACCTACACCAG
>JAJSZO010000051.1:0-8570 GCA_030262795.1 Deltaproteobacteria bacterium
GCTACTCTCTTGCTTCTATAGACGCAATTGCGGGCAATACGAGTCATCTTAATTTTGGGGGTTTGTCTAACTTATTGAAAAATCAGTATATCCAAATGCGTTTGCCCTGCATACAAGTGCGTTTGCCCTGGGTCAAAGGCAGACCCTATTTTTTACATTTTTTATTTCAACCATTCAGGACAGTAATTACTTCGGCTTTTCTCAGCACTATTTTTTTGTTTTTGTCGATATAGCCGTTTTTCACCACGGAAAGGATTGTTTCGTTTGCTATATCTGTGGACTCCTGTGTGTCCACCACCTTGCAATAGTCCATATCGGCAATATTGTTTGAAAATTCAATCTGAACGATGTGGCAGGTTTTTAGCAATCTGACAAGCTTCTTCCGGATAGAGCGAATGTTTTTAGCCAGCCGCCGTGTAGTTTTGTCAAACCGGTTCTCCTTAGCCACCATGGTTTGATCCAGATTTTCGAAAGCGTCGAGTATTTCAAAAAGATTGAGATAGAGGTCTTTTTCCCTGGCCTGAAAGGAATTTTCCTGTTCCTGAAGGGCGTGGGTCAATTCAGCTATCTTCACCTGAAACCCGATAAACTTTTCTTTTAGAAATTCCTTCTTTTTGCTCATGAATTTTCATCAAAATTAGACAGGCGATTCAAATCAAATACTATTTTCTTCTGCTGCTGTTTGATCGGAGCAAATTGGTTCTGCATAGGTTTTACATCAATAAATTGCAAAAAATCATGGGCTGCCTTGGTCATTGGATTCATAATTTCTTTCTGAGCTATAGCCACCTCCTGAACAGAAAAATTTTTTTCCCGCATAGCTAAAGCCACTGCCACGATTATTTTTCGTTTGTCAGCATGGTAATCAATATTCAATATTTTATATGGATTCATCTTTTCACCTTTTGCGCAAGCCACTACTCCAGAAACCTGAGCATACCATTGATATCATGCAGGATGGAATGTGAGTTATCTACCCTGGCGCACCATTTATAAGTATCTTGCAGAAAAAAGATTTTTTTCTCGTTTTCCATATCCATTTCATACAGGGCTTTAACAGTATCCTCCATGAACTCGAAAAAACAGGACCGCACCTTTTCGGATTTGGATTCCACCACTATCTTACAGGCTTTGTTCATTTTATGTTTGCTAAGAGCCTTTTCAAGAGCTATAAGTTCACAATCGACTTTGGTGTCATACAGGCTGACGCGAGCATGTTCGTTTTTGGGATTCAGCGCCAATGCCTTTTGTAAAATTATGTTTAAGGTTTTATTATTAATCAGCCTTACATTATACCTCGCAATAGCCCGCTTGCTCATCAAAAGGGAAAGGGCTTCCTTTATTCCCCTTGAAGGCCTCTTGGTGTAAATAATATTAAGGGCTTCCTCATAGCGATTCAATTCATCCAATTCATAACACTCAAATGCTTTTTCGATAAGTTTTTTCTCATAATCAGAGGAAATATCAAACAAAGCCGAAACCGTGTCAAAACATCGTTTAAGCTGTCTCTCTCCACTTTCCAAACAATAAAGTCCGTAGAAAAATTTTACCTTCAGCATGCCGTAAGTTGCAAATTCATCTCCATCAATTACCTCCGGCAAGGTGTTAAAAGCTTTTTCGTATTGCCGGGCTTCAAGGTGATACATACTTTGCCCTGCCGTTGAATAGTAACAACCTGTCATCAGATACCGTTCTGTATTTTCAAAAAAGGTCTTATTCTCCTTGATTAATCGGAGTATCTGCGCTGATTTGCCAAAGAGATCTGCAAATCGTGGCGTACATACAAGGTGAGCCGTATCTTCACGATCTCCTGCCAGAGCATGGATATATTTAATTAATTTATTATCAATATTCCAATAAGTTAATGCTAACCGGGCAATCTCGTCTTCGGAGTCAACCTCTTTCTTTATCAAAGACTCAGCCATTTGGATCAATTTTTGTCGTATGTTCTCTCTTTCTTTTGCTTCTGAGGAAAATTTCCCGGATAATTCGCAATTATACACTGCTGTGAGCCAGAACATCGAAAGATTAGATAAATGAGTATGAGACTGAGTATAAGTCTTGGATTTTTGCGCCAGCTTGAAGCAAGTCTTTGCATAAAGCGCAATAAGAGCCGGTTCTACCGTGGCAGGAAAATCAAAAACCAATTCCCATATTGTTTCATACTGTTCATCTGTCCAGAGTTTTTTAATCCAGTCATACTTGCAGTATTCAACCAGTTCGGCCAGATCTTGCCGGCCAGTTGAATCAAGAAGATATTTTCCTTCTTTATAGAGACTGGCAAAATCTCCGGTACTGTTAAACCGGTCAAATACATCATCTGCCAATATAGAGCTAACAAGCTCTTTTTGTTCAAGAAAATCATTGTCTTTTTCAGCTATATCATCCCAGACTTTGAGACACTTGTAATACTGCCCCACCCTGGCAAGGGCAAAACCGTAATTGTAGAGAGAGCAAGAATCAAAGAGGTTCAAATCTTTGAAGACCGATACTGCCTCCTCGTATCTCTCCGCCTTAACAAGGCAAAGCGCTCTTTTTAAGAGATGGGCATCTTGTTTTGAGCCGGCAAACGCTTTTTCGTAAAGCTCGGCTGCCTTTGCATATTGACCGGCAGCTTCAGCATTTCCTGCAGCTTTTTCTATATCACTGTCACTCAATATTCTGTTTAGAGCTTCTATTCTTTCATAAATACTATCCTCTTTGGAAATCGTATAAGCTTCCTCAAAACACTCAAGTGCATTCCTGAGTTGCTTTTTTTTGGTGTATTTCCTCGCTCTTTTTATCAGATCTTTTACTTTGAGATTTTCTGTCTCTTTTTTGCATATTTTGAGCTTTTCAGTAATATTATTTTGCTTTTCTATCTTCCCTGCCTTTTCAAACTCCTTTTCGGCCAGCAGATAGTTTCCCCTGTCAAATAGCTTCTCAGCCCTTGCCAATATTGATTCAAAACTTTTGTTCTTTTTTTTCATAACCTATTTATTTCAACAGTATCCTGATCCGCCGACCAGGACTCAAATCAAGTTCTTGGTTGAGATCCGTGATCAGTTTTATCATATTTTTTGTTTTGTAAAATTTGCCGGCGACTGACCCCAGGGTGTCACCTTCAGCTACGGTGTAATACCAATATATGCTGTTTCCCTTTTTTCCGGTAATTTTTTTATATATGTCTCGTGCCATGGCAGTATCTTTGAGAATTTTTATCTGTATCCCGTCTCCGATGTCGTAAATTCCCAGATGGCAATTATGCTCAAGAAGAACAGGATAATAGTTTCCCAGGCCATAATATTTTTGTGAAATATCCCACAAAGTATCCTTTTCAGTCGCCCGATATGTCCAAAATCTACTATCCTCAGCAAGGCCGGTTTCAATGTCCGCCTTTTCCAAAGGTTTTACCGGAACCGACCCCTCTTCAATATCCTCTTTTATTTTGATTATGACCTTGTTTCCGGCAACGCCGTTTGTATACGCTTTTGGTTGATTTATCACAAAGCGTTTTAAGCCAGCCTCCTGCCCGGCATCAGTGAAAGATGTTTTTTGATCTACAATCCGGCTTTCAAGCTGTTTTAATAAATAAAGCTGAGAAACAGACAGAACGCAGATCAAGTAAAGAACTAAGCCGGCAGCAACAAGTAAAATTACCTGTTTTCCTGATCCGGCATTTTTTCTGACAGGTTCATCATGAAGTGAATCCAAAACCATGAAACAGGACAGATCCGCGTCACACTGGGGACATTGAGCTCTGTTAGATGGTATGGATGAAAGACCGCATACAGGACAGACAGCTTCAGAAGTCATTTATTTGGCAATATCCTTGTAAATCACACCGGTTTTTGCCTCGTACTTAGTTATAACAGCATAAGCTTCGGGCATTATTTTGGTTAGCAACTCAGATGCCTTTTTCTCATTGCCATTCCTGAATTCCTGCATAATATCGTCTATACATCGATAAAATTTAGGGGCCTTTGACGGTTGCGTATCCATACAGATATCTCCAGCCTTTTGAATCTGCATCAGAGTATTGACCCCTCCGAGCTTGTCAACTGATTGCTCAAAATCCTTGAGAGCTCGAACATTCTCATCATATGTTCCATGTTCATCCATCTCCTCCAGACGTTTCATCTTTTTGCGGATATCTGCTTGATTTTTGGAGGGAATCGCCGGACCGAAACTGTGAAGAGCTGCATTGGCATAATAAATAGAAGTTTTGCTATTGTGCCCCTCGGCAGCCATTCTATCTGTCTTTTCAATCTTCATGGCAGATAGCTTGTACATCGGTTCATCCACTTCTCCTGTTTTTTGATTGACTACCATATTAATATTTTTGATAATTGACAAAGAGCGATGGAGGAGGTCTATTATTGTGTACTCGGAATACTTCTTGCGGTTGGCCTCGGCAATTGTTTTTTCCAGGGAAAGAAAGAGCTTTTCATCAGACTTTCCCCTGGAGAGCGTCTTTGATAAAAGGATATCAGGATATTCTTTCAGGACCGCTGTAATTTCGATAAGATTGTTTTCATCAATCTTCAGGGTAATCGCCACATGGAGAGCGTGTTTTTTCTTTTTTTCATCTTTCTCCTCATCCTCATCCATATCAATACCAAGCCAGAGATCACCAATAGGCTCATCTGCATCGTTTACAACATTAATAAATTTCATGTGTACCAGTTTCTGTTCCGGATGTACCAGCTTGAATACCTCGGTCTTTTCAAAAGGAAGGGGCGTATTCTTTTCAACAAATAAGTGTTTTTCGTTGTTTTCAAGATAAATGTAGTAATCATGAGCAGCGGAGTGAACAATATCAATAACTCCTTGTTCAACAATATATTTTTCCAGATCAAATTCGCATTTCTTGCACACCTTATCCGACTGGGCAACTGTTTGCCCGCAACTGGGACACTCATAGGTATCGGCCAGCCGGTGGCTCAGGATGGCCGCACCCTCTGCAATAGCGAGCATTGGGCGTTCATGCACCAGCACCTTTTCATCTCCAAACTCCTGTTTCATTGCTTCGATTACCTTTGGAATCCGCGAACTTCCACCAACCAGAAGAACATTGTCAATAAGGTCAGGTGTAAAATGAATGTCTTCGAGTATCTTTCGGGTAAGTCTGATGGTGGTATCAACAACAGGAGCTATGATTTTGTTAAATTGTTCCCTTGTCAATTCCACGTCCACGTCAATACTGTCACCGTCACTATCTTTCAGAATGCCCAATATCTCAATATATGCTTCATTTTCGTCGCTTAATCTGATTTTGGCCTTTTCCACTTTTGTCTTCAGTTCTCCGAGAAAGAGATTTTTTTGTTTTTCATCCTGATTTTCTACAAATTCCTTCATGTCGTCGATCTGATTTTCCTTGCCGGTTTCCGCCAGAACGTAATCAGTTATAAAACGATCAATATCCTCGCCTCCAAGCCACATGTCACCGCCCTTGCCCTGCTCAATGAACTGCCCGCCGCTGATAGTAAGAACGGACAGGTCAAAGGTACCGCCTCCAAAATCAAATACAAGAACAGTTTTGGCCTCATCCCCTTTGACGTTGTCCACTCCAAAGGATATGGCGGCGGCTGTAGGTTCGGGGAGTAATCTGCGAACTTTTAATCCGGCCAGAGCAGCAGCAGTTCTGGTAGCATGTTTTTGCTTGTCATTGAAATACGCAGGCACGGTGATTACAGCATAATTTATCTCGTCTTTCTGAGATTTTGCCGCATCAATACGAATTTTCTCAAGTATTTTAGATGATATCTCCTCCGGCGTGTATTCTTTGCCGTTAAGAATAACGGCCAGACTCTTTTCCGTCCCTTTAGAGTGGCGCTTGATCTGATAGTGCAGTTCACGATCCGCTATGATCTGTTGAACATGTTTATTCAGAAAGCTTCTGCCCATCAGCCGCTTGATAGCCACGATGGTGTTTTCAGGATCTTGTTTCATCCATTCCAAAGCGTGTTTTCCTACAACAAAAACAGGCTTGGAAAATGGCAGCTTCTTTTTTCTCACAGTAACACAGGAAGGAGTAATAAATTCTCCTTCAGCGTTTTTCAACACCTCTGTATGTACTTTCTTAATTGCAGCAACTGAGTTAGTTGTACCAAGGTCGATTCCTATTGATTTAGACATAAATTTAATATTCCTTTATTGTGCTTTTTTCCTTCTTATGCTCTATGGAACGTAGACAAATTAACTTCCCCAGATAGGCACCTGCTTGGGGAAATTATTTCGTCTATGTTCCTACCTATAACGATGGATCCCAACATCAATAATACTTTATTTATGATGTTTACAAACGTCAAATATAATGTACAATATTTTTATAGTCAACAATTTGTTAAGAAAATAGAAGGGGGTCGGAAAAATAAAACCTGTTATCGGGATTGAGCCTGGGCGAACTATGCGACAAGTGTTGGACAATAAAGAGTCGGTAGCCATTATCGGCACGTTCCTTAACATCTCCGGATGCCTCGCCGGTAAAAAAATATATTGCCTGCAACCCGATCATATGTTTATAATATTTAACTCTAACGGCTTCGTAAAAAGCCATCAACCTTCAGGAGGTAATCATGAATATAAAAAAAATAGCCTGTTGTATTGATTTTTCAAAAAATGCGGAAATGGCATTTGTAACAGCACTTGATCTGGCTAAAAAATACAAAGCCAAACTTTTTGTGATTCACGTATCGCCGCCTGTCATGAGTTATCAAGCAACAGATACAGAATGGATGTTACCTTACGAACCGGAAGAACCTTTGCTTTTAGAATTGGAAAAACGAATGGATAGTGAGTACGGGGCAATAATAGGTGAACATGTTGATTATAAGCTTGTTGTACTTAGCGGACATATTTCAACAGAAATATTAAACTATTTAGAAGAAAAAAACATAAATCTTGTAGTAATGGGTTCCTACGGACTTTCCGGAATGGGCCTCGTATTCTTCGGCAGTGTTGCCAAGAGAGTGGCAGGTAAATCCCCTTGTTCTGTACTGATAGTACGCAAAGAAAAAAAATAGGGCTAAGGGTTCGCTCAAAAATAAATTTACATTTTCAGGTGTCGAGGCGCCCGCATGGCAAGGCACGAGGAGGGCGAATAACGAGCTATTTAACCGACGAGCAACGCAGTCATGCGGGATGGATCGGCGCATCAAAATGTGAAGTTATTTTTGAGTGAGCCCTAAGGAACGTGGACGAAATAACTTCCACGCTCCTAATTCAAAATGCGAATATCTATTCTTTTTCTACCCCAGTTCAGCGCCTTTTGGTGTGAATTAAAGTAAGCATCAAGACGATATTTACCCTTTATGGCTCCTCCCCTGTCTTCTACTACGCCATACCCATAGCCCGGGATATAAAATCTGGTGCCAAAAGGATGATATATAGTATCGGCTGCAATGGTACCATCTTCAGGTAACAAGAACCACGGGAAAAAGATAATTCTTATTGGAATCATCCAGGGATGAGTAATACTATCAATAGAAAAAAGCCCCGGAGTAGGCTCATGCGGCTTTGTACCGCTGGCGGTCTGCCCTGTATATGTTTGCCCTTTGCGTTTGCCGGAGCTTACATATCGATTCCAGAAATTAAGCTTCAAATACTTCCAGCTTCCACGTTCCCATCCACAGCATTTCCCGCATCCGCAATAGCCGGTAACTTCCATCTTTCGTACTACATGTTTAGAACATCCATAAAATAAAAGGGTAAACAATAACAGTAAGCATGTAACCTTCCACTTCATGATAGTTACCCCCTGCGTTGGAATTTTCAAAATTTGATGAATTCGTAAAAAAATATTATTCTTGCATATTGGCCTATCTATCAGTAAAATAGTGCCCGAACCGAACGAAAACTAGAAAATATTTACTTTTTGCATTCAAATATGATGCTTCAAAATATCCGGCAAAGCAAGGAAAAATCATGTCATTAGTAACTGCAGACAATTTGGAAAAAACTTACCAGATTGGTGAAATTACAGTTAAGGCCATTCGCGGTGTAAATTTCAGCATTGAGCAGGCATCCTTTGTTGCATTTGTCGGACCCTCCGGCAGCGGTAAAAGCACACTGCTCAACATGATTGGCTGCCTCGATCCTCCGACTGGCGGCTCTTTACATGTTGCGGATCAGAATATAGCCCAGTTGAACCGTAAACAGGCTGCGCGCTTCAGGGGCGAACATATCGGTTTCGTGTTCCAGGACTTTAACCTGATTCCGGTGTTGACGGTCTTTGAAAATGTGGAATATCCGTTACTCATGGTGCAAAAATGGCCCGAGCAGAAGCGCAAAAAACAGGTGCAAAATCTGCTCGAAGCCGTTGACATGGGGGATCAGGCTAACAAATATCCAGGCCAGATATCGGGCGGTCAGAAGCAGCGGACAGCGGTTGCCCGTGCCCTGGTAACCAATGCCAAGCTGGTGCTGGCCGATGAGCCGACTGCAAACCTCGACGGGGAAACGGCAAGCCGGATTATCAATCTCATGAAAAAGATGCGTGATGAATTAGACACCACTTTTATTTTTTCTACCCATGATCCCAGGGTGATGCGAAACGCAGAAATAATTTTTACACTTGAAGACGGCAGGCT
>JAJSZO010000051.1:8670-13728 GCA_030262795.1 Deltaproteobacteria bacterium
TTAATATTATTAAAATTGCGGCCCGAAATCTTCGCCGGTATCAACGGCGAACAATATTGACATCTGCGCTGATAACTCTGGGTGTGGTGGCGGTACTGCTTTATATTTCCGTAACAGGATCTTTTAAGGACATGATGGTTGGCCAGATCACAGACTCTATGATCGGCCATTTGCAGATTCATCGCAAAGGTTACCTGGCATCCATTGACAACCTGCCGCTCAATCGTAACCTTAATGAACATCAGGTTGCAAAGATAAAAAAGATTTTAAGCAATGTAGATGCTGTTGAATCTTTTTCTATGCGTATTAAACTTGGGGCAATGTTCAGCAATTTTATTGAAACCACCAACATCAGGCTCAATGCCGTCATCCCTGAACAAGAAGTCAAGACAGTTCCTTTGCTTTTAGACCGTATCATTGAAGGACAAAAGAAAGATATTTTGCTGCAAAAAGGCGAAATCCTCATTCCCGAACTGATTTCAAAGGGCATGAAGGTGAAGGTTGGTGACAGCATTGTACTGGTGGCCAATAATAAGGACGGCTCGGTCAATGGAAAGACTTTCACTGTCAGTGGTTTACTTGAAGGCATTTCCGGCCCCGGTGGCCGGGATGGGGTTATTCATCTGGATGATGCCAGGGAGTTGCTGCGCATTGATGGCGTTGAAATCAGTGAAATAGCGGTCCGGCTTAAAAGCATGGATGATCTTCCAACGGTTTTTTCCAGGCTCAAGGCTGAGCTTGCTTCCATTAAGAATAAGCAGGATAAGCCGGTATTTGAATTGCACACCTGGGAAAAGCTGACACCGTTTTACAATATCGCAAAAATGATTGACCTCATGACCTTTTTTATTAAAATCATGCTTGTGTCCATTGTCCTGGTCAGCATAATGAATGTAATGATCATGGCTGTGTACGAGCGGATCAATGAAATCGGCACCATTTCCGCCATTGGTACATTGCCCGGCAAAATTATGGCCATGTTCGTGACCGAGGGCTTTCTGCTTGGCGTGCTTGGAACAGTTGTCGGAACAATTATCAGCCTGATCAGCATTGCCGCCGTAAATGCCGCTGAAATAACTTTTAACTTCGGACGGCAATCCGACCTGTTGCTTGAGCCTGTCATCGGACATGGGGATGTAATAACAATCGGGTTGATTGTTATCGGCATCTCAGTATTAGCCAGCCTGCAGCCGGCTTTTAAGGCTGCAAGAATGGACCCTATAACCGCCCTGCGGCATGTATAAAACTATGGAGGAACCCATGATAAATAGAAAGATACAATTCATTATTGTCAGTTCGGTTTTGTTGCTTTTCTTTGCTCTTGCCATAAGCGCTTCTGCCGATTCAATGAAAATTGCCGTGGCTGCCACCGGCCCGGAAAAAACTGCTGCCATAAGCCGGCAGGCCGCACGATCCCCGTTTTTCCTTTTTTTCGATGGCAAGGGTAATTTCCTTGAGGCCGTAAAAAACCCATCAAAAGATATACATGGTGGCGCCGGCCAAAACGCTGCTTCGCTCATTGCAAAGAAAGGAGCAACGCTCATTATTGCTGGTAATATCGGATATAAAATGAAACAGGCTTTGAGGGAGTATCAGATTGAATATACAAAAAAAACTGGAGTTGCTTATGATGTGGTTCAAACAATTATTCAAAATAAATAGCAATGTTATATTTCCGGTGGTTGTTTTTTTGTGCTTACTCGTAACAGGAACGGCGGTCGCCCTTGATGGCAATGAAATCCTGCTTCAGGTAGATCGTAACCTTCAGCCTGAATCATATGAAATGTACCGCAAGCTCATCAATGTCGAACCGGACGGCAGTAAAAAGGAGTTCGTTCTATACACAGTAAAAAAAGGCCAAGACAGGATGGTCGCTCTGTTTCTATCCCCTGCCAGCGAGAAAGGAAGGTCAACCCTCCGGCTGGGCGACAACATGTGGCTTTATATTCCCAGCGTTGGGAAACCGTTGCGCATCACGAGCCTGCAGTCGGTGATAGGAGGTGTTTTCAACAATTCCGACATATTGCGTCTTGATTACAGCGCAGAATATAATGCTGTCATTCTTGAAGAAACAGCGGATAAATATGTTCTTGATTGCAAAGCTAAAACATCATCAATTGCCTATGACAGCTTAAAGATGGAGGTGGATAAAAAAAACATGGTGCCTGTTACCATTGGATGTTATGCTGCCAGCGGTATGTTGATCAAAACTCTTTATTATAAAAATATTAAAAAATTCGGCGATGATCTTTTACGGCCTTCGGTTCTTGAGACTGATAGTCCTCTGTATAAAGGATATAAATCCATAATGATCTACGCCAAGATCAATAAGAAAAAACTTGCAGATGAGGTGTTTACTCTGAATTATCTGCCCAGGGTCGATGAATTGAGATGAGAGTCAGTTGTGAACGGACATTACCCGTGCTTTTATTTCTCCTTTCTATTATCACCCTGTTTTTTTCCTCTTTGACCGTTACTGCCGGAGAGGATTACAGTTTTGACATTGAGGAGTTTGAACCCAGAAATTTTGAATGGGGCGGATATGCAGAGGGCAGATGGGAGCATATTGATCTTAATACTGATGGCGCATTCTATAAGCTGAATCAATACAAAGACCGCCATAGCACTCTTGACCGTTTAACCGGTACCATGCAGTTGGAAGCCCTCTACAAAAAGGGTATCTGGGCATTCAACTCTGTCTTGTATGCCAAAGCAAGTCAGGACGATATGGGCTGGTCAGATACTGCGGATATTTTTGAGGCCTGCCTGAGTCTAAAACCAGCGCCGTTTGTCACAGTTGATCTTGGCAAAAAGGTTTTTAAGTGGGGCACGGGATATGCCTGGAATCCGGCAGGATTTATTAATCGGCCCAAAGATCCCAATGACCCTGAAGAGGCATTGGAAGGATATATCGGCGCCGGCCTTGATCTGATAAAAAGTTTTGGAGGAACACTGCAGACAGTTGCTCTGACCACTGTGGTACTGCCGGTATGGCAAGATATTAATGAAGATTTTGGAGAAGCGAATAATGTGAACCTTGCTGCCAAACTTTATATGCTGTACCGGGATACGGATATCAATTTTTTGATATTCAACGGAAACAGCCGCTCGACCCGATATGGCATTGATTTTTCAAAAAACCTGGCCACAAATTTTGAGGTTCACGGAGAATTTGCCTATCTTACTAAAATTAAACAGACTTATTTTTCTAAAACCGGTCTTACTAAAACCGGAACAATAATTAAACGCAAACGTTCCGTTAAAAAATACCTGATAGGACTGCGTTATCTGAGCGAAAGCGATATCACCACCATTATTGAATTTTATCACAACGGCAATGGTTTCTCAGAAACAGAACTGAACAGTTTCTATCAACTTGTTGACGACGCGAAGTTTCAGTTTCTCAGCAACGGCAACAATACCCTTTTTCAAATTGCTGAAAATATTTCTCAAAAGGGCTATGCAAGCCCCCAGTCGGGTCGCAATTATCTTTACCTCAAAATTAATCAGAAAGATCCTTTTGATATCCTCTACTTCACCCCGGGATTGATCGCTATCCTTAACCTTGACGACCACAGCTATTCCATCACCCCTGAAATGCTATATACCGGTTTTACCAACTGGGAATTTCGGCTGCGTTTCACTTTTCTAAACGGCGATAATTTCACCGAGTTCAAGGAAAAACAAAACGAAAACAAACTTGAGTTCCGTGTTCGCTATCATTTTTAAGGGTTCGCACAAAAATCTATCCAAAATGCCTGATAACACCCACCACCTTTCCCTGAATCCTCATGTCCCCCCGCTTGACAATAATGGACTCTATCTTATCATTGGCAGGCCGAAGTTCCACATCACGTTCCCTCTTGTAATATTTTTTAATGGTTGCCTCATTGTTGACTAAGGCCACAACGGTCTCTCCGTTTTCTGCTGTTGGCTGTTTTCTGACTACAACGAAATCCCCATCCAGTATCCCGTCGTCTTTCATGGAATCCCCTTTGACATGCAGGACAAAGTGCTCTCCACTGCCCACCATGGATGGAGGGACTTCAATGACATCCACGTCTTCGACCGCCTCAATCGGTTTTCCCGCCGCCACTCTTCCCAGCAGGGGAAACTCAAATCGCCTGGTTTCCACAGGACTGATTATCTCAATGGCTCGCTTCTGATTCTTTTTCCCGGGAAGCCGAACATAGCCTTTGAGCTCCAAGGCCTTGAGATAAGTAGTTACCGTGTTGTAGGAGTTAAAACCGAAATAAGAACATATTTCTTCAAAACTGGGCGAGCGATCCCATTCATCCATGTACCGCGAGATATAACCTAAAAATGCTTTTTGCTTTTCGGTCAATTTCATTTTCTTCGAAGCTATGCCTCTAATCCAGCGGGCTACGCACAGCCTTGCCTCCTTTGTTCAGGACATGAGTGTAAATCATAGTAGTAGTCACATCTTTGTGGCCCAGCAGTTCCTGAATTGTTCGAATGTCGTAGCCGTTTTCCAGGAGATGTGTGGCAAATGAGTGTCGAAGCGTATGGCAACTACCATTTTTCGTTATTCCTGCTGACCGGATCGCTGCTTTGACAGCTCGCCGCAAAGTCGATTCATCAATATGGTGCCTCATTACTATCCCGCTTCGAGGCTCTCTGGAAAGTTTTGTGGCGGGAAATACATACTGCCAGCCCCACTCTTGATCAGCATTGGGATATTTTCTGTGAAGAGCGTAGGGCAGATATACCTTTCCAAAACCGTCCTTCAAGTCCGCTTCATGTATGGCCTTAATTTTTGCCAAGTGCTTCTTCAGAGATTCTTTCGAAGAAACGGACAACATAGTAATCCGATCTTTTTGCCCTTTTCCATCTCTGACGACAACTTGATTGTATTCAAAATCTACATCCTTTACGCGAAGCCGAAGACATTCCATCAGCCTGAGGCCTGAACCATACAAAAGGCTTGCCATTAGCCATTTTGTACCTTCTATGCGCAAAAGAATTGATTCAACCTCTTGTTTAGAAAAAACAACCGGCAATCTTTCCGGCTTTTTGGCGCGCTCCACATTGTTCACC
>JAJSZO010000052.1:0-1291 GCA_030262795.1 Deltaproteobacteria bacterium
CCTTAATTTATCATGATCCGTAATGATTAATTAAAAGCTGCTCAATTTTTTCTTCGAGCATTTCATATGAAAGATAACGCCATCCCAGCATATAGTTTTTCTCAACCATTTGAGCGAGTCGCTTAGAATTTTTTATAAGATTTTTTATTTCATCTACAGTATTTTTTGTTATATAGTTGTCAAAAGAAATAACGTCAAAGCCCTTTGGTTCAATGTCGGCTACAAAAATTGGATACCTGTTAATAACTATAGGCTTTCTGAAATAAATTGATTCAACAAAGGCATTACCATAGCCTTCATATAGAGACGGATAAGTTACAAAATCTGCGTGTTGATAAACATCCCATAACGTATAAATTTTCCTGCCGTCCTCGTCAAAACCTCTTTTCACGTCGATTCTGTCAGATATTATTTTAAGATCAACGCCTATTAATCTGACGAACTCTTCTATACGCATTAAATACTCTTGACCTTCATCTCCGGATTTGTGAGTTATCACAAGCGAAGCCTTTGGATGACCAAGTCTTTTTACAAGTTCGGCAGAAGTTTCGATTCCTTTTCTTGAAACAACCCTTGTTGGCTGAAGCACCAGAAGAGAGTCTTCATCAAGGCCGATATCTTTTCTTAAGTCGCGGTTATAATCGTCTATTTCCGGAGGAAGAACTTTAAAGTCAACTACATTTGGTATTAAAGTCCAACTGGCTCCTGTAAAACCTCCAAATTTGTGTCCTGCTATAGAATTAATTACTACATGTTGAATCTTTGGATGAACCGGAGGAAACGCACCTCTTAAGTAGTCTGTAGAAATAGGACTGTAAAATCTTTCTCTTTCCCAGAAAAAATCATGATGATGAGCAATCGTGGGTATTTCTGTTTCAATTATAAATTCAGTAATTGCAAGACCGAGCGGAATATTTACAGGAATTGCCAGAGCATTTTGTACTACAAGGATTTCAAATCCGAACTTTGAATGAAATTTTCCAATCTCAGACTTAAGTTCTTCTTTAAGTTCCTGGATTTTCCTGCTGATTTCAGGAGTGCGTTTTTTTTCTACGAAAATAGCATCTTGTACTTTAACGATCTGTTCGTGTTTAAAATATGCTTTAGGCGCAAGATGAGAAATTGCGGGGTCCGTATCCAGCTTTCCAGCCATATAATATACAGGGCAACCTTTAGAGATAAGCATATCTGCCCATTTTTTTGTTTCAAGTGAAACTCCGTCCAATCCTGCAAATCTTGTAGAAATAAAACCAAATGAAGGTTTTTTTCGGTCCCAGATACTCATATCTAT
>JAJSZO010000052.1:1391-3840 GCA_030262795.1 Deltaproteobacteria bacterium
AAATTGACGTTGCCTCTTTTTTACGGTTTACAGAGCCAGATGGCAATGCCGTACTGCGCTTTTATCAAGCATTCTCGGCAGACCTCCGCATTCAGATGGAACAAATCCAAGAGACTTTTTCCATACTTCATCATCTTCCATACAGAAGTATATAAGCACATCCGGGGCTATTCTTCTTATACAGGAGACTATTTTTTGATAAAGTTCGATACGAAGAGGTTTGAAATATCTCATCTTGCCGTCAATGCCTGTAATAAATTCTCCATATATTATTTTTGAATCAGGAAAACGTTTCTTTATAATTGATTTTAAGGATGGCATAAAACGAAATGTGCCAAGACTTATCCAAACAATATTCTTTGAAGATACATGGGAAAAAAGCTGTTCGATTACCTTCCTGTAATCTTCTTCACAGCCATCATATATAATTAGCGGATCAAAATGAAAGGCAAGAGGGTATCCCCATTCCTCACATTTTGCTGCTGCTTTCAGTCTTGCGGTTAGTGATGTGGTACGAAGTTCTTCATTCCCTATAACTTTAGTTGTATTGAGTGACCAGGCAACAATTGTTTTACGATTATGCCGGAGAGGTTTTAACTTTTCAATAGCTGTTGTTTTGGTTTTTAATTCCAGAACAACACATGATTGCTTTGAAAATTTTGGAACAAGAAAAGCTGAGAGGTCTGTCCACATTTCCCAGATCATACTGTCTGTAAATTCCCCGGTACCGATTCTACACACACTTTTTTTCGCAAATAGATTGTTTAACTCAGCCTCAAGATCATTCCTGTTAACAAAGTACTGAAGCACAGGTATGTGAAAGTATGCCTGCATTATACAGTACGAGCAGTCCATAGTGCAAAATGTTCCTATATGTAAGATATTATAGTCACAGCATGTGTAATATTGAGTGCCGGGACATTTCCTGATAAAATCACCTTTATTTCTGGTCAGGAAAAGTATTTTTTTCCCTTCCTGAACAGGATCATCTGCACAGGAAATCGCATCATAGACTTCACGAGCGTCATTTACAACTACGGCAGGAATTTTCAGGCGTGATAAAATTGAAGTAACCTGGCTGGAATCAACAACATCCTTGTCTATATAGATTTTGTGCATGGTTCATTTATTTTTTATTCCCTTATTTTTTTATTCCTTTGGCAAATATTTCAAAAGCGTTCTCAATGGTTAGCTTTAAATAATTTTTATTGTTTGCAATAATTCCTTTGCTTTCATCGCAAAGTACAATACCGGAAAAAAGAGCCCACAGTATTTCTGCAAGAGCAAATGGTTTTTTATCTATAAAAACATTTTTCTTTATTCCATCTTCAAATATATCAGCCATTGTCTTGATTGAATTATTTGACAATTTTTTTATGTCTGAAACTAACTGGGAGGATAAATTTTTAAGGACTTCGCTTGATTGTAGATGAAGCATGTTGATAAGTATTAAAGGATCAAATTCATAAACGTCATACATGGCTTCTTTTAATGCTTCTATTTTCTGCTCCGGCTCTAAATCCTTTTCACTGCTTACATATTTTAATTTAATATTTAGATATTGTAGTATTCTGAGAGAAAGGGAGGCACAGAGTTCATCTTTATTTTTAAAATAAAGATAAAGGGTTCCGGGACTTAGCTCGGCTTCATTGGCAATATCTTCCATTGTAGCCTTGTTAAAGCCCTTTATAGAAAACACCCTCTTTGCAGCTATCATTATCTGTTGCCGTCTTCTTCCTTTCTCTCGTTCTTTCCTTTCCCGTATTCCCATAATTTCTGAATCCCATTTATTTGATAGAAAGGAATATAATTGATATCCGATATTTAGTCAAGGGAAAAACCCTGATTGGATCAGAGCGATTGCATCAAGGGCAATAATTCCTTGTTTTTTTCTGCCCATTCTGTGCCTCCTTTTTCTTGGAAACACACTGTCTCATTTTTTGGGTCCACTATAGCAACGCTGGGCCCTTGAGGCTGGTACTCACCCGTAACCAGGTTGTAGGAAAACAGGTTTTTCTGAACGAGAATACCCAATTCTTCCTTCAACAGTCTTTCTCTGACCTCTGACTTCCGTCCTCCGACCTCTATCCCTTCCTGACCTCCGACCTCAATCCTTCCCCTACCCTCTCCTCTCAAAAGGCATATATTCCGGCACAATCTCTCTCAGCTTACTCTTAATCCCATCCGCATTCCTATCATCAGCCAGTTTCACCAGATCACCGATATACTTTTCCAGATCATCTTTTTTAAGATTGCCAGGGCCGCTATGATTAAGTACCAGGATCTTATCATGTTTGGTCGGAGCAATCTCCTCGCCAACCACTATCAATTCCTCATACAGCTTTTCGCCAGGCCCTAGACGTGTAAATTTAATCTCAATATCCCTTTCCGGCTCAAATCCGGAAAGCCGGATTAAATCTCTGGCCATATCCACTATCTTTACCTGTGT
>JAJSZO010000052.1:3940-13221 GCA_030262795.1 Deltaproteobacteria bacterium
TTTTGTATCTGATTTTAGTTTGTTTGCAAATTTCGACAATTCTCTTCATGTCTTTGCCGGCAGCATAAGAAATTGCTATGAGGATTTCCTCTGCGTTTTCCCTGCCTGCGATTTGCGGCGCTTCCGCTATGCGGCCAAGAACCGGAACTCCGTGTATAAACTTGCCGGTTTTATCAGGGTCATCATCCAGAAAACCAACGATCTCATATTTCATACGGGCATTATCCCTTATCTCACGCAGCATCTTTTCTCCGGCATCCCCGGCCCCGATGATGAGCAGCCTCCGACCTTTTTCCTCTGAATTTTTGTTGAACGTATTCAAAGAATAATTAGAGGATAAAATGACACGAACAATTAAACGAAAGCCTGAAATAAAGATAAGCGTTAAGACCGCGTCAATCACAAAGATAGAACGAGGAAATCCCTGAAAACGGAAAAGAATCAAAATAACTGCAATTATCGTTAACGAACTGACCAGTGTAGCCTTAATAATGTTTATGAGATCTGAAATACTCGTATAACGCCACATACCCCTGTAAAGCTTAAACCAGTAAAAAAATATAAACTTGCAGACTACAATGGGAATGATGGTTTTTTTCAAAATAGCCAAATCTAAGGTTGAAAGAGTAAATTCAAAACGAAGAAGATAGGAAAGCGCATACGCTGCCACCAGCAAGATCGCATCGCCGATTAACTTGACCCAGAGATTTTTGTTTTTATTCCACTTCATGGCTGTTACCCGTTTCCTTTAATAATAGTATTCTCACGCAAAGCCGCCAAGGCGCTAAGATTATAAAGCTATAACTCATTAACTACTCTCCTCTTTCCTCTATCCTATTTCCTCGTAAAGCGCCTTCTGCGCCCGCGGTTCCCCATGCACCAGATTGATCCTTCCGGGCCTTTCAGGCATAGAAGCAACCCACTCAATCAACCCTTTCTGGTCCGCATGGGCAGAGTAACCGCTCAACATATTAACTCAAAGCCCAAAATTTAAAATTTTATTATCGTTTCTTTCTGACAAAAAATTACTATCCATAGATGTCACAAATTTTCACAGATCAAGAATTACCTGGTTTTAAATTAATGTTTCTAGTCCTTTGCGGTCAAGTAAGTTGAGCAGTTTTTTAGACGGACCGCTTGGGTGCTTTTTCCCAATCTCCCACTGGCGCACAGTCGAGAGACTGGTATTGAGGATCGAAGCCAGTACCGACTGGCTAAGCTTGTAGCGATCGCGGATAGCCCGGATCTTTTCCGCATCGTATTCCGGCACCTCTATTGTGAGACAAAGGGCTTCAAGTTCCTGCATCTTCCGCTTATTGATGAAACCGAGACGATGAAGGTCGCTTGCCGTCTCATGCACAGCTTCCAAAATGCAACTTTTGGCCTTAACTTTTCCGGTCATGGCAAATCTCCAGTAAAGAACCATCTCGAACCGCTTCGTCAAGCCGTTCTGAGGTCATACCGAGTAGTTGGCTGGTAATTTCCCGCAAACCTTCTAATTCCTAGGCCGTGATATTAGCGCGCGCATTTTTTTCGAACCCGAACAAAAAAAACCAACGGTTACCCTTGTTTGTGGCCACCAAGGTTCTGGCACCGCCACGTTTTCCTCTACCAGGCAACGCCAGACGCTTACCACACCTCCGCCAAGATTCGTGTCGATGAGTCCTTGCTCCATCTCTTTGACCGCCTGACATAATGCCACATCGGAAAGTCCGATCTTGCGAAACCAGCGGCTAAAATAACGGGTTTTGAAAACTCATTTTATATTCATACTATAACACTAAGTGACTTGGTTGGCAAGGCAATCCTCCCCACAAAAGAAACTCCTGCGCTGCGCCAGGCACGTTTTGCTTACACCCCTTCAAGCAACTGCGCTACCGGTCATAAAAGCAGTTTATCGTGAACTCCCTCCCTTGACAGATTTCCTGCGCAATATACAAATCATGATCCACATTTTTCCTTGCCAATTCATCCCTGGAATTCACAAATGACTTTTCGAAATAAGGGGGTTCAGGCAAATGGTTTTCAATGTTATGGCAAACAATAGAGACGATCATGTTAAAAACTTTGCATTTATGATTGATGCAAACCAGGAATGGGTACTTACACCTGCATATGATCTTATGTACGCTGAAGTACCTGGCGGAGAACACTCCATGGATTTATTAGGGGAAGGATTTTCTCCAGGTGGGCAGGAGGTGATCCAGCTTGGCAAAAAATCAGGTCTATCAACAAATGAAGTCAATAATAGTATTGAATTGGTAATGACTGCTGTAGAAAAATGGCCTGAGTATGCACAGATTGCAGGGGTGACGAAAAAGACTATGAATTACATACAAAAAAGAATGAACAGGAATCTTTTTCCCTGCTCCTGATTGTGCTTAATTTGAGTGAGCTCTAACAATGCCGTAGTTTTTCCGGGTTTTTTCTTATTGAAAAAGCATTTGTAGGGGGGTTCCCTTTTTAAAGAAATTGTTGATTTTAAAGCAATAATAAGATAAGCCTCCACTGAAATGGAAGAAGCTTATTAATGGGAATCAGTGGAGGCTAAGAGCAAGAAAAACCGGAGAGCCGGCACTCCTTGAACTCAAAAATTTAATTATCACCAAAAATTAAAGCGGTCAATCCAATTTTTCTCGTTCCCATGCTTCTGCGCGGGTAATGAACATCGAATGCTGAATGGAACAGGAAGTTGTGGAATGGTTGATGGTAAAGATAAAAGTTCGATAATCCAGATGTTCCATGTTCACAAATATTATGGCTCAAAAAAAGCTCTTGTTGACATTACCCTTAATGTCTCCAAAAACGAATTTATTTTTATCAGTGGCCCAAGCGGAGCCGGTAAATCAACTTTGTTAAGACTTCTTTACCTTGGAGAACCGGTATCGGAAGGGCAAATTCTGGTAGATGGAATGAATCTGTCGAGAATCTCCGGAAAAAAAATCCACTTCCTGAGAAGAAAATTCGGTATTATTTTTCAGGATTATAAGCTGATACCCACAAAGACTGTATTCGATAATGTTGCTCTTGTTCTTGAGGCATCGGGGAAAAAAAGAAAATTTATTGAAAAAAAGGTGAGAAGTGTTTTGCGAACTGTTGGAATAGAACAAAAAATTAATGCTCTTCCGCCCAGCTTGTCTGGAGGAGAACAGCAAAGAGCTGCGGTCGCAAGGGCTGTTGTGGGAATTCCCAGAATAATATTAGCAGACGAGCCCACAGGAAGCCTGGATTCGGATTCAGCCGATATCATACTCAACCTTCTTAAAAATTTTCACGCACATGGAGGCACTGTTATTGTTGCAACCCACGATAAAGAACTTATCCGCAAGGCAGGGGGACGAATATTACACCTTAAACAGGGATATCTGCACTTTCCCGGTTAAATTCTATGTCCACTTATTATCATAGAGCTGTACAGGATATTAGGGACAATGGTTTTCTCAGCTCTGTTACTATAATTACAATAGCTCTGTCTATTCTAATTGTCAGCGCTTTTGCTCTCTTTTTTACAAATGCAAACAATGTAATGAATTACTGGGAAAAGGGTGTAAAAATAATGGCATACCTTAAACCCGGCACAAGTCAAAAAAATCTCCATGATATAAAACGCAATATTCAAGAAATATACGGAGTCCAAGATGTAAACTTTATATCAAAAGAAGAAGCCTTTAAAAAACTTAAAAAACAAATGAAACGGCAATCTTCAATTTTGATGAATTTAAACGAAAACCCGCTTCCTGATGCATTTGAAATCCGAATGACAACGTCATCACAACGTAGCGAAAAAGTTGAGGAAATAGCGACAAAAATTGAATCTATGCCTTTAATTGAAGATATAGAATATGGCCAGAAATGGTTAGAGCAATTTACGAATATTTTTGATCTCTTCAGGTTGGCAGGATATACAATTGGCGGCATATTTTTTATTGCTACTGTATTTATTATGGCCAATACTATTCGGCTTGCAATCTATATGAGACGCGAAGAAATTGAAATAATGAGGCTTGTCGGCGCCTCGGAAAAATTTATTAAGGGTCCTTTTTACATCGAAAGCATTATACAGGGAACACTTGGGGGAATGGGAGGTATTGTGGCTCTTTTTATCACTTTCAAGTTAATATCCTCAACTGTTGAGAATAGTTTCAAATATGAACTTCTTGACATAAAATTTCTATCTCCTGAATTTTACTGTGGAATAATACTTTGTAGCATATTTGTAGGTTGGTTAGGATGTTATATCTCTCTAAAACAATTCTTAAAAACTTAATAACCGCTGTTTTTATCATAACAGCTTTTTATCCTCCTGAAATTTCTTATTCAAATTCCAATAAAGAAGCAAAACATTTAACTATTGAGAATTTTAAAAAAAAAGCGGCAAACATCAATCGCAAAATTGCAAAACAAAAGGCTGAGCTTAAGACATTTACCATAAAGGAAAAAAACATTTTAACCGGCTTGAATGATGCGAATTTTGCTTTGAACAAAGCAAGAAAAAGTGTTTCAGCAATAAAAAAAGAAATAGCCGGCATTGAAAAAAAGATACATGAAATTAGTGAGTCATATATTGACCTATCAGAAAAAATTAAAATTAGTGAGAAATATGTATCAAAACGATTGGTTGCTCTTTATAAACTACACAGGCTTGGCAAAATACAGGTTTTTGCCTCGGCAGAATCAATGTCCGAAATTTTTCAGCGTGAAAATGCTTTGGAGAGAATTCTTGATCATGACGAGGACAGGCAGAAAAAACTAATTGAAAATAAGGCGAAAGTTAAAAACCTGCTAACCATTATGAATAATACAAAAAAGGAGAAGGTCAACCTTGCACAGGAATTAATTGAACAAATTAATATTATATCTCTTGAAAAAGAAAAACGTTCTAAACTTCTTGCTGATATTCGAAGTAAAAAATCCCTTGGAATAGCTGCTATTGAATTCTTAAAAAACAGTGCGAATGAGCTTGATAAAACCATGAAAGCTTTAAGTGTTGAATTTAAGCAGCTTAAACAAGTTGAAAAAATAAAAACAAAAAAAATTACCTCATTTAAAGGGTTGCTTAATATGCCCGTCAAAGGTAAAATTATTTCATTTTTCGGTCATTACAAAAATACAAAATTCAATGTAAAAAATTTCAGAAGCGGCATTGATATTAAAGCTGACAGGGGAGAGCCGATACATGCTTTATATGATGGGCTGATAATTTACTCAAGCTGGTTTAAAGGTTATGGTAACATGATTGTCATAGCTCATGGAGAAAATTATTACTCTGTTTATGCACATATTGAAGAACTCTTTAAGACAAAAGGAGATAAAGTAGAACAAGATGAAGTTATCGCCACGGTGGGAGATACAGGTTCAATGGTCGGTTCCGGTCTTTATTTTGAATTGCGTCATCACGGAAAACCTATGAACCCGCTTGGATGGCTAAGACACTATTAATTAAGGAGTAACTACATGACTATAAAGAAAAAACAATATTTCAAGCTGGTGCTGGTGCCATTCGTTGCAATTATATTTTGGGCATTCGAAGCCGGCTTTAACCATAATCTTTCAGCCGGCAACGAGGAAACCTACAAGGGTCTTAAATTATTTTCAGATGTAATTGAGCTGGTTGAAAAAAACTATGTTGACCAGGTTGAAGCAAAAGAATTAATCGAAAAGGCTATTCAGGGTATGGTTTACAGTCTTGACCCTCATTCGTCATTACTTCCACCGGAAGCCCTCGAAGAGTTGCAGATTGACACACATGGTGAATTTGGAGGTATAGGGATAGTAATAACCATGCAAAAAAAACTCCTTACCGTCATTTCTCCTATCGAAGGTACACCGGCATGCAAAGCCGGTATTAAAGCCGGAGACATAATTATTAAAATCGACGGAAAATCAACCAAAGATATGATGCTCTGGGAAGCTGTAAAAAAAATGAGAGGGCCAAAAGGAGCTGAAGTTGTTATAACCATAATAAGAAAAGAACTATCAGAACCGGTTGATTTCAAACTTATCAGGGCTATCATTCCAATTGAAAGCGTAAGATCAATAGTTTTAAAACCAGGTTATGGATACATCAGGATCACCAATTTTCAGGACAACACAACAAATGACCTTGAGCTGGCTTTAAAAGAACTTGAATCAGGTGATATTTTCTTAAAAGGACTTGTTGTTGATCTTCGAAACAATCCGGGCGGACTTCTTAATCAGGCTATTGAAGTATCAGACCGGTTCCTTCAACAGGGTGAAATCGTTTCAATTAAAGGCAGATTAGAAAGGCATACAAAAATTTTTAACGCACATAAAAACAAAATCAAACGTAATTATCCAATAGTAGTACTTATTAACGGAGGAAGTGCCAGTGCATCGGAAATAGTAGCCGGAGCACTTCAGGACCATAAAAGAGCTTTGATCCTCGGTACTACATCATTTGGAAAAGGCTCGGTCCAAACAGTAGAAACATTAAGAGATGGTTACGGACTTAAATACACAATAGCGAGATATTACACACCAAACGGACGTTCCATACAGGCACAGGGCATTGTTCCTGATATTGAAGTCAAATATAAACTCATTAATAATAAAGAAGATGCCGCTGCTGCTGACGAAGGTATGCTGAAAGAAAAAGACTTGAAAAATCATCTAAAAGCAGAGCCGGTGGAAAAAGATAACATGGAAACAGAACCCGGAAAACAAAAGGATAAAAAAAAGCATCCCTCAATGCATCTTCTTGAAACAAAACACGGGCCGCTTAAGCTCGAAGAACTTCAATCAGATAATCAGGTTATGCGTGCAATTGAGATCCTTATGGGTTATGAAATTTTAAAAAAAATATGAGAAACGGTTCACGGTTGTCGGTTTACAGTTAACAGCTTTATGCTTTGATCAACTGTGAACCGACAACTGTAAACCGACAACCGTAACTATATCTATGACTAAAAAATCAGGAAAGCAGAAAAAAAAACCATCCGACAAGAGCAGCACCAAAAAGACACAACTTAAAAAAGCTGGTATCGGCCTGTTATTTCTTATAATTCTGGTTGTATTAGCCGGAGTCCTTGCAAATCAATTCCTATTGCGCAAGTCGTCTATACAATCCTCGGAACCTTCAACAAAATCTCCGGCAGGCAAAAAAACAGTTCATAAAATACCTGTTTACGAAATCTATCCGGAAAAGGAAATACATTATAAAAAATCAATAGATAGACCGGAGCCTACATTGACGAAAAAATTGCCCATGGTAGCAATTATTATTGATGATATAGGATATGACAAAAAAATAGCAGAAAAATTTTTAAGCCTTGATGCAGTACTAACTCTTTCTTTACTACCTCACAGCTTATTTCAAAACAAAATTGCCAGGAAAGCCCATGAAAAAGGTTTTGAAATTATGCTTCATCTTCCCATGGAACCATTTGAATACCCCTCAATTGATCCCGGCCCGGGGATGCTTCTTACTTCCATGTCTCCCGATGAGCTTATAATACAGCTCAATAAAAATTTAGAGGCTATTTCCTTTATAAAAGGAGTTAACAACCACATGGGATCAAAAATGACCACCAGCTCAACTCAAATGTATCAAATATTTTCTATCCTGAAAAAAAGAAACCTGTTTTTCATTGACAGCCTGACAACATCGGAAAGTCTGTGCAAACCATCCGCCCGCCTATTGCAGCTTCCTTTCGCTCAACGAGATGTATTTATTGATCATATTCAGGAACCTGATTTTATCAGAAAACAAATAAATCTGCTTATCCGTATTGCCGACAAGAATGGTGAAGCAATTGGCATAGCGCATCCACATATAATTACATATAACATTCTTCGCGAATTACTCCCTGAACTGCAAAAAAAAGTTCAACTTGTCCCTGCATCACAGATCGTTCGTATTCCCTTATAAAGCAGAGGTCAGGGGTCGGAGAAGGGATGCTGCGCTTCAGCATCCCTTTTTTGATTTCTATATAATATCGCTATTTTTTCAAAAATGATATGCTATGCCGAAAGCAATGGTGGTATATCTCACATGATCTACACATCCCAGACCGGCTGTGTAAGCCCCTTCCAGTTGTAACGAAACTTCTTCGCTTGCATAATAATCAATACCGAGTCCTGCGCGAAGGCTCGCTCCCCAGTCACTGGTCTTTGAGGTGGCACCATTAAAAGTAATATCCTCATAGGCATTCATAACCCCTATTCCAACAACAGCATAGGGAATAGCTGTTTCATACTCAGGACAGGTAAATTTACCGTTTAAAGTAAAGTTCATTACATCAAATTTGTTTATATTGGTGCCTGTCTTTGCCTCAAGATATTCAAACAGAGCTTCAGAAGTAAAATACTTGGTTACAATATAACCGCCCCTTACTCGGACACCCCAGGAATTGTCAAAATCTATCTCTATGGGCCCGCTGAATTTGTCCTTTGTATGCTGTTCATCCAGATTTTCAATGGCATAAAGTTCGCTGATTCCTATATAATAATTTTTATCCGCTGCATCCGCTGCATCCGCGATATTAGTTGCGAAAAAAGCACACGCAAGAAGTATCACAAATATAGTTATTTTTTGTATCATAGCTTATTTCTCCTTGTTCTTCATAGTGTTTAAAATATAGAGTCATCAAAGACCGCTCGCAGGGGAATTTCTATCTTATCCATGATTGCGAGTTGCAGTGTCTCATCAGGCCCAATGATTTGCGCGTTCCCGAAAGAACCATCTTGCTGCAATATGTAGTGTTCTATATATTGATCAATCGGATATACAAGGATATATTCTTTTACACCATATCTTTCATAGAGAGATTTTTTCTCCCGTCTGTCCTTCAGCGCTGTAGATGGAGAAAGCACTTCAATGACCAGGTCGGGCGCTCCTTGAATATTTGCTTCAGTGATCTTCTTCCGGTCGCATACAACCAAAATATCCGGCTGAACAACGTCATGTTCTGAAAACACGACATCAAGAGGCGCAATCCCCACAAAACATTCTGTTTTTCTTTGAGGGTGTGTAGATAGAATGACGTTTATATTACTTACTATCTTCTGATGCCTGATCAATGGAGCTGGCGACATGTCGTATGCCTCACCATCAATTAATTCCCATCGTTCATCATCCGGCCATGTAACATAGTCGGAATAGGTAAATTTATTTTCTTTTTCTTTAACAAGTGGCATAATTATCCTGATAGGTGAAAGGTGATAGCTCAAAGATTAAAGCTCGAAGATTAAAACTGATAGCTGAAAGGTGCGTAAACACAACGGCAAAAGCAGCATCACGGATGCCTTGATCCAAAATTATG
>JAJSZO010000053.1:0-8018 GCA_030262795.1 Deltaproteobacteria bacterium
CGCAGACTTTATAATCTGGAAAATGAATTTGTAGAAATAGAAGAACAGCTTGAAATGAAAAATCCATCAGGCCCTGTGATAGCCCGTCTGATAGCTTCTTTTAAACAACTTGCAGAAACCGATGAAAAAGTCGCAGCAATATTAAAAACATATTCTTTGCTATAGATATCAACTCAGGAGTCAAACCTGCACATTCACCATGCGAAGTGTTATGCCGGTTGTGAATGATCCGGGGCAGCAAACGGGGACTTATGGGGACTTGGAACGTATCTTAATTATTAACTATTGGATCATAAAACGAAGAATTTGGGATCATTATGTTGCGAGTTTTTAGATATACTTTTGAAGTCCTCAAATTACAGCTATCACAAAACAGCATGCATTAAAACTGTTTTCACAAGATGCACATTTTAAGGAAATTGATGGGCTATAGATTATTGCCTGGTAAACATATAAGTTTGAAAAAGGTATTTTACATATTCTGCATATTTTTTTTGGCATTTTCAGCCAATGCGTCTGCGGATATCTCCATTGATCTGACACTTGACCGGTCATCAGTTGTATTGACTGACACTATTGTGATGAAAGTAACGGTCACGGGAAAGCGAAAAAGCAGTTTCCCGGAGATTGAAGGACTGTCGTCTTTTAATGTGGTTAAGGGCGGCACTGCAAGCAGGGTTGAATTTGTAAATGGCAGCATGAGCTCCGAGGTTGAATATATATTTTATCTTACCCCGTTAAAGTCTGGCAAATTTATTGTGGGTCCGGCTCAGGTCAGAATAAAAAACAAGGTCTATTCCAGCAACAGCGTTAAACTGACGGTTTCCAAAGCAAGAAATAATCAAGCCGGCAATGAAAGCAGGCCCCTGTTTTTGGAAGCCAGGATTTCAAAAAATAACTTGTACCTCAACCAGAATATTCTTTATATCTTAAGGCTTTTTATGAGTGAGCAGATTTCCGATATATCACTTGAAATGCCCGAGGTCCAAGGCCTTGTTTTTGAATCTCTTGCAGAACCAAAAAAGTACAGCACGATCATTAATGCAAAAAGATATGAAGTTGTTGAACTTAAATATATATTAATACCCAAAAAACCAGGCACATACAGCATTCCCGCTGCTGGTATGCGGATGACCGTTTATAAAAGAAACAGGCGTGACAATTTTTTTGATGATTCTTTTTTTAATATGAGGAGTGGCAAACCGGTTTACCTTTCATCCAATGAAATTCAACTTGATGTTAAAAAACTTCCGGTGCAAAATCGACCTGATAATTTCAGCGGTCTGGTTGGACGGTTTGATGTAAAAGCAAAGCTTGATCCTGTTGAAGTTAAGGTTAGTGAATCCGCCACATTAACCATAACCGTTCAAGGCCGGGGGAATGTGCGACAGATACCGGACTTGAAACTTGCTGATATAAAAGGTCTTAAAATATATCATGACAAACCCCAATTAAATATTAGCAAGGGTGAATCTGAGATTTCGGGCGAAAAAATTATGAAATGGGCGGTTGTGCCTGAAAGCGGTGGGGAATATATAATTCCCTCAATGGCGCTGGCGTTTTTTGACCCTGAAAAGGGACTTTACCGGGAACTGAAAACCAAACCATTCAGTTTAAAGTCAAATCCGGTTGCCGATGCTGGAAGCAGTAACTTAATTTCAATCTCCAAGGATAACCTTGCCGGCCAGGGCCAGGTTAAAGTAAAAAATCATAGCAAACAAGATATCACACTAATAGGAAAAGATATTTTTCCTGTGCATACTTCGGTTGATCCGCTTAAAGACTTAAGGCAGCAGGAATTTTTTAACCGAATATTTATTTTGCTCCTGCTTGCACCCCCCTTTATTTTTTTGGCACTGCTGGCCGGGCGAAAATTATTTAAAAATAATAATAAAAACAGATTAAATGTCAGGTCTAGGAATGCCGGTAAAAATTTTCTGAAAAAAGTTCGGGGTCGCGATCTATCGCCGGAAGAAATGCATGCAGCGGTTCTTAATTATCTGAATACCAGATTTTTATTAAAAGGCGGTCTGTTAACGCCCAATGAAGTTTATGACCTTTTGATTAACCGAGGAGCTTCTCCTGAAACAGCCTCAATGTTGAAAAATAGCATTGCGCACATCGAATCAGTAATTTTTACCGGTGAAAAATCAAACAGCCTGGCGCAGATACAGGACAAATTAACAGGGATTTTGAAATCTGTGGACCAGGAGGTTAAATGAGATTTTGCATTACAATATTATTGTTATTTTTGCTATCAGTGAATACTGCCTGCGTCTGGGATAGAGATGTGGATGAAGGGTCTGAGAATATTTTTTTTAAAGCAAACCAATTTTACTTTAATGGTGAATTTGAGAAAGCTGTCCAACTATATGAATCTATCTTAAAAAGCCATCAATTTCAACTTCTTACGGCAAATTTAATTTTTCAGTCTGAATCCCGAGGAGAACTATTTTATAATATAGGTAATTGCTATTTTCGTTTAGGACAAAAGGGCAGGGCCCTGCTTAATTACGAGAGAGCCAGGCAATTTATACCGCGGGACGCGGATTTAAAATATAATATAGAATATGTACATGATCTGACTGAAGATAATTTATCTCAACCCGAGAATATAATCAGCGAGATTTTCGGTGTTAATTTTTTTTCTAAAACAGAACTTGCAACAGTTTTTTGTTTGGTCAACCTGATATTATTTTTATTTTTGACGATTCGTATTTTTTTAAAAGCGGAATGGATTTTTTATATTATTATTATTGTTTCAATATGTTGGATTGTTTCTGGCGTTTCGTTCGGTATAATGCTAAAACAAACATTTTTTGATGACAGGGTTGTAATACTTGCAAAAGAAGTGGATGTTCTGGCAGGTCCCGACAAGGAAGATACTTTGCTTTTTAAAGTTCATGAAGGTACACTGGCGTATCAGGAAAAAAATGAATCCGGTTTTTCCCTCATCCGTTTGCCGGACGCAAAGCGGGGCTGGCTGGTTTCATCTGCAATAGAAGCGGTAGAGCCATAGAAGGCTGGGAAACTATACTTGGCGGGTGCAAAACTTGAGTTTTTATAGGAAGAAGCCATGAAAGGTTATGTACAGGTTTATACTGGAGATGGGAAGGGGAAAACTACTGCGGTACTAGGTCTGTCAATAAGGGCTGCGGGCGCAGGGTTTAAAGTTTTTATAGCACAATTCATTAAAAATGGAGATTACAGCGAAATTAAAGCCCTTAAAAGATTTTCTGACCTCATAACTGTTGAGCAGTTCGGCTCAGGCTGCTTCATCAGGGGCACACCAACTTCCGAAGATATAGAATGCGCACGAAAAGGAATTGAAAAGGTGAAATCTATCGTTTCCGCAGGCAATTATAAGATGGTCATTCTGGATGAAGCAAATGTTGCGGTTAAGCTTGGACTTTTTCCGGTTGAAGATCTTCTATCTATAATGGCTGATAAACCGGAAAAAGTTGAAATAGTAATCACAGGAAGAAATGCAGATCAAAGAATTATCGAAAAATCGGATCTGGTTACTGAAATGAAAGCAATAAAACATTATTTTCAACAAGGAGTAAAAGCAAGAATCGGAATTGAAAAGTAATCAATAATTTTTCAAAAACTTCCACATTAATGATATTAATTATAGGAGATATGTGATGCCGCTTTATGAATTCCGCTGCCCGAAATGCAGTCACAAATTTGAGCAAATTGTTTTCACTACCGACAGCGAACCTGTGCAATGCCCAAAATGCGGAGTGCCCAATCCTGAACGTTTGTTGTCGATTTTTTCCGCTTCCGGAGCATCTGCAAACAGATTGGCCTCCGGAACACCCTTGTGCAGTACCTCTTCAAATGGGTTCTCCTGAGCGTAATTGTTTCAGCAGTTGGCTGAAAAACAACCATAGGAACCCCATATGTCATTTTGATGAATGCTAGGAAAAGATGCCACTTCCCCGTGTTTTGCGTCTTTCAGAATCGGCAACTTATGTCAAGAAAACCTGCATGTGCCTTTGAAGTGCCGAGTTCTCCGTCGGTCGTGGCAAATGTGTACCCGATGTGTGAGGAAAGTGATCTGTTCCAGTCAATGCCGACGCTTACCCCGATGGCGTGCTGATCTACTTCTTCCTGGATCACGTCGCTTCCAAATGTTTCGGAATATATCCGTTTGTTTTTTTCACCGAACGGCCCTGGTGCATCCGAATTTCCCTGGCCATTTCCTTTACCGGACAGAATTGTGGATGTTGTGCTGTCTGTGGCGTTTATGCTGATTGTGCTGATTGTTCGGAATGAATCGCCTCGGGAAAATTCGTAGTATACTTCAGTAAAAAGCGCCTCTGTCCAGTTGAGTCCAAGGAATACACCGAACACATGTTCTGTGAAAGAGTAGGTTTCAACATCCGCCCGGTTGTCCCTGTAAAGATAGTATTGGCCTGTGTAAATATTCCTTTTGATTTGCTGCTGCATACTCACCTTGCCTCCAAAGGCCAGAGCGGATTGCTCCGAATCGTCCACAGTCTTGGCCTCCAGAAAAGGAGCAACATCTACACGCCAGAATGCGTGAAGAAAACAGGTCATACCTGCGGAACTGCTTATCATTGCATAATTCAAATCGTGATTGTTTGTAAACGAGACTCCTTCCACTGTCACCTCTCCGAACCAGCCAAGGCGTGATTCTCCACTCGGCTGCCGGATCAATGATGCGTAACCACTCAAATATGTATCGCTTTCCCTGTTGTCCACTGAGCGATTAATGTTTGAATCGTATCCTGTACCTGCTCCAGCCTGCCAGCCTGCAAAGGCATTATTGCCTCCGGCCGCTAACAACATAATCATCAGCAAGATACAGGTTAATTTTGCAGATTCTGGGTACATAAGACTCCCCATCCTAATATTCATCTCTAACGCCGTCCGCGGCTCATTCCGCCTTTGCTGCGGCTCATTCCACTCATTCCGCCTTGATACGAGCCATATCCCCGATGTCCGCCTGTTACACCCCGCCTGGATCCTTTCCAGAGGGGAAATCCGTCTTTACTGCGAAAGACCAGGGATTGTTCGGACGATAGAATATTCATTTCCTGGACAATAATATAGAGCTTGCCATCTTTTCCAAGCGACTTTGACCCGCGTACCCGGATACCGGTCCCAGCCGGGATAGCAGCCCCCAGGTCATTCCAGTACCATGCCGGAGAAACAAGTACCGTATATGTATCTCTCCGTGATTCAAGCTGAAACCTTACCGGACCTCTTTTTGGCTGGTGGTATTCAGAGACTCGTCCCTCGACTGTACCCACGGTATTCGGATCAAAGCCTCCGGGGTAATGAATACCGCTTTCAGGGAGAACTTGTTCGGGTTCCTCACCGTCTGCCTGTTGCACTATAAACAGAGGGACAAGAAAAAAGACAAGAAAGAATAATACAGCCGAAACCGCTCTGGTTTGCAGAAAAAAATAGTTGCTGTGTTTGAGCCTGTTCATTCTGTCTACGTGTCCCCGTTCCTTGCCTTCCGGCAGGATAGCCTCTCCGCATTGCCGGTGATCAGCAGTATGTATCCATGCCGATGAATTAGCACAACAGGGATGTTTCCCAAAGGAAACATCCCTGTTGTGAATGTTAAGTTTGCTTTTTTTGCGCCGAGAATTACCTCATCAGTCTATTCCTATTGTAGCGTTGCCACAGAGGCGCACATGTCTCAGAATCACGCAACTCTACTGTGACATCCTCCACAACAATGCTTGTGGCGATATTGCGAACTACCCCGTTGTAATCCACGGTGTGGCCGTCAACTTTAATCGTATCTCCTATAACTGGCCGTTCTACACCTTGGGATACCCAATAGCGGATGGGGCCTATTCCGTAGATAGTAATGTTGTCTTCATCTTCTGTAGCTATCACTATTCCCTGACCCCGGACCATACTGACCACAGCTCCTGTATACTTAAACGTGTCTCCTGCACAAATATCACAAACAGGATCTCCTATGTTATTACAGATTCCTGTTCCATTGCCGCGTTCATTACCTGCGAAACTCAACCCAACAGTTAGAGAGATAACCATCAGAATTACTGCACTACTCATTATCAATGTTTTTTTCATTATTTCTCCTTTTTTGCAAGACTCTTTTGTAGGGGCCAGGGCTCATTCCCCGGCACCAAAGTTTTTTGCCTGACCTTTAAGACTTATTCCACGGGAACAACGCACGATTCATCCCTGAGGCGCTGCTGTTCTCCACTCCTGTCCTGATCGGTTTGGTTCTGCCCTTTCGACTCCGCTCCGGTAGGATTCACGCACGATCCATCCTCAAGCCGCTGCTGTCTCGTCCGGATCTCATTGCTTTGTGTCTGCCCCTGAATTCCCTTGGCGCCTGCTGCTCCGCCCCGGCGAGCTAATGCCGTCATGGGAAGGGTCGTGGTCATCACAAATACCCCTGCCAAAATCATTGCCTTTGTTTTTGTTTTCATTTTTCCTCCTTTGGACCTGAACGATAAAGCCCTTGTTTTGAGAATTTCTGTTCAGGCGACTTTAAGACTTTAAAACAATTAGTAATCGACATGCCTGCCCGAATAATAAGCAACAAGTATGCCAAGGAGGATAAAAAATGTAACTATTGAAATTTACAACACTTTTCCCTTAACGCTTGTCGAACTGCGCATAAACGCCCTGTGTAGACATGCAGGTATTGCACATACATCTGCAAATATTGCACTTATTGTCTGATCAAGAATAATATAATATGATTATCGGGTTGACTAAGGTTGATTGTTTTTAATATCTTGAAATTACAGCATTTACCATGGTTCTTTAAGCAGATCATTGAATGCCTATAAATTCTCAGACCACTGAAGAAGAATAGCACAAGCTATTTCGAGGATGATGGTACGAAGCTGAGATGCGAAAATGGGAAGTTATTTTTTGCAGAGCCCTTAGTGTGGTTTTATGTGCACCGGCCATGGCCGGCGCACATAATTGATTAAGGGTTATAGTTAGGGGGTTTCATCAGGCACCACATTACACTCAAACTCGCTGGGCATTATCCTGCGCAACACAATGTCGCTGCCTTCTTCGCCTTCATCCAGCCAGGCAGAATAGAACCTTGAACCGTCAGGAGTCATACGGAGCTGAACTTCACCCTGTTCCTGATCACCTTTTGCCAGTCTGTACCAGCCCGTTACCGTCTCGCCAGCATTAGTACCATCACTCTCAGGATTGACTATCCACGTCTCCTCAAAAAGAGTTGTACCCTTGTCCGTCGAGAAGCTGTAGAATAAGTCTTCCGGAGTCTTATCAACATCCCGAAGGTTGGTCGCGGTACCATAAGCAACATAAAAGACATTCGGGTCCTGCTTGTCTTCAGCAATACCCGTCCAGACTCCACCAACCTTGATAGTGCCGGGAACGGCAACAATTCGAGGCTCAATTACGCTGGTCTTGTTGTTCTTTAGCAGTGAGACATTTCGACCAGGCTCATAGACTCCTCCGCCCGCATAAGTCGTTTCGACCTCATAGTGTTTGGTGGCCTCAGATTCATCGTCACCCATCTCAGTCAAGTCAGCGCCTGAAACACCATCCGGATCAATGAAGATGTCCGTATGGACAACAGTTTCGGTACTGTCCGGATCGGTAGTCCATGTCGCACCGCCGTCAAAGGAACGCCTGATGTAGAAGTCGTACTTGTCATGGGCATTTCTTGAAGCTGCCCAGTTGGGTGTGAAAGAATAGCCCATGATAACAAAGTCGCCGCGAATTCCGCCGCGATGGGCACGAGCGTCTTCATAAGGATTCACACCTGATTTGAGATCAAGGTTTCCTACGGGCTGTTCCCATTTGCAAACCTTAGTTCCGTCACCCTTGGCGTTTTCGTCCCTGTCGGGATTTATCCATTCCACAAGGGGAGTAACAGTGCTCACATTCTGCGCTCCGGGCACGAAATTCTCCGGTGCATAGGGATTGCCGGTCGCGCCTGCGACACAGCGCCTGGACATGATGTCCGAAGGCCTGCCCGCACCATCCTCGCCCTCTTTGTAAAGAAC
>JAJSZO010000053.1:8118-13202 GCA_030262795.1 Deltaproteobacteria bacterium
GGAAGTCAAAGCTGTGGTAAATAGCGTTCTTGCCCTCATCAGGAAAAGTCTCATACGGGTCATACCCGCTGCCGTCTTGGGGTTCCCCACCAGTTCCGGTATCCTCAGGTGGTCCCAGACCAACACCCTTGGTCTCTTCATACGCCATTATGGCCCAGGCGCTTTTTTTGCCGTCTTTGGTGTAAGTCTGCAGAAACAGATTTGATCTGGCTGCACCGGTATTACCATCAAGGAGAATCTTGTCATCCGTAACCAAACAGCGTTTCTCTACACCCTGTTGATTCACGAAATCATGCCAGTTAGACAGATCTACATTGTTCCAATCTGGTTCCAACAGATGATTTCCACCGGCAGCAATTACAGATTGTTTGTATGTATCACACATACCGTCCAGCATATAGCCGTAACGGTATGAACCCAGGGAATCATCGCCCCCGGCAATATACGGATAACCATCGTACGGGTAATATGCTTCTATGGTCTCATTATCTCCTCCTTGAGTTCCGTCTTTCCAGATGCCTCCCTTGTTTTCACATTCCGCACACTTTTCCTCATCAGTACCCTGGGCGACAGCAATGACACGGTCGCGGGGCACTATATGGTCGTAGTGGCAACTCGCACAATCGGAATTCGTAAAACCTCCGAGATATACAGGTTCAGGCATTGTTCCATCCACTACAACGAGAGGTAGTGGCGATCCCTGCTGGGGGGGATCAAGAGGAGGTATGATGTCAACGTTTTCTTCTTCATATGGAACATGACAATTCGTGCAGTGCATGTTTGAATTATGGTCAGCAGGCAGTTCCGGAAGAACCGTTTCTGAGATCGTTGCACCGCCTTCAAACTTGACGCACCTTGTCAGGTTCAATAGATCATATCCTACACCTACGGTCGCTCTGCCGTCGTTCACATTCATTAACGTGACGTTGGCAATATCGCCGTCATCATACACGACAGGATATCCGTTGCTATATAGCCTCAACTTCATATTTCCTATGCTTGCCGCGTTGTTGTCTGACACCCGCACAGGCAAGGACATGGGCACCAAGGCCTTTGGTCGGCCGATGAAATCTTCATCGTCGTGCTCAGGGTCACCGCCCGGCTCGAAGTCCATATCAACCACGGCGAAATCACCCCATGTGACATAGCTGTACCAGATATCGGTCTTGTGGTTTGTGGTCGCGCCACCCCAGCCTGGACCGGGACCTTTGGCTTCACCGGGACGCAAACCCTTCGGGTCTTCCTGCCAGGTAACTGCAAAACCCGCGCCATCAGCTCCGGCGCAAAAATTCTGGTTTGCGTCACGACGACCGGAAGTTAATCTCTCCGGCTTGTACCAGATAATGTCACCATTATCAGCGATAACAGCCCTTGCAATCCAGACAGCGCTGTAAGGAACTTCGCCTACTTCCGGATAACCCTGGTCGATGTAATCCACGGAACGCTGCGGGCCTGAAACACCCCAGATGTCATCGGCATAGTAGTCGTCATCGTGGGGATAGTCGGGCTCGCAGACTTCGTTATCCCCGTCGCCATGGCATGTGACCCGGCATAATCCGGTCTCGGGGTTGGCGGTCTCAATTTCTTCGGTGTCCGGGTCGTCGCAGGTGGTTATTGAGTAGCGCGGCTTCCCGCCTTTGGCAAATTTAGTCGTCCATGCTACAAGAATCTTATTGCCTTTTACCTGAAAGACGGGCTTTTTGCAATGGCCGTAATATGGCTGGCCATTTGCGAGTGTAAATGAAGACCTGTCGGCCATGCGTGAGATATTTTTGCGTTTCCACGTGTGTCCGTCATCCCTGGAGATTGATGCAAAGACATCGTGTGCGCCGGTTTCAACCTCATCACAGTATATGACTACAATCGGCTTTGCCTCTTTCTCGTCTCTAATAAAATTGCCGTCGGCATCATAATAAGGAATGCCGTCCACAATATTCCCACTGTCATCTATGTAATATGCCGGGTCGTCGTTGGCTCTCAAGGCTGGCAGCCATACGTTCATAATATTCAGTTTCGCCTTGGCGCTGGCCATGTCCGGCGTTCTCGATACATTTTTGCGGAACATGTTGCTGTCGAGCGACTTGTCCAGATTCGCCTTGGCATCCTCTGCCGAGACTGCGACCAGACCGGTACAGTGACCGATGGTTCCCTGAATCACGGAGTCGATCTGCGCATCAACAGAGAAGTCAAGGGAGGTCAAACCGAGCTCTTGCATTGTCTGCTCAAGGCAGACTACTACGTCTGCGGTAATGTTAATACCGTCCTTGGGACTGGCATCAGCGTCCAGGCTTTGCAGAAACCGCGCCATGTTGATGACCCGCGGGTCTTCCGTGTCCGCCGCTTCAAAGATGTCGAGCGGAGAGATCTTGTGCCCGGCAATAGGATTTCCCAAGTGCACCGAGCCGATTGCCAGCTCGACACGCTCTCCGGGAAAATAATCAAAGCCGCCGGAATCATCCGTAAAACCGCAGAATGTCGGCGTTTTATAACTCAAACCACCCACAGGCGAGCCTATAAAATGACCGCGCTTGGGGTGGGCCATTTCATAATTAAACCACCAGCCCCACCGCCCTCCTTCGAATTCATTCGGGCCAAAGGCCCAGGCGCCTTCTTTAGCGACAACCCTGGGACTTTGAGGGTTCTGTCCCCGATTTGAGACCGGATCAGCGAGTTGAACCAGCTCAGCGTGGACGGCGATATTCTGGATGCGCATATACTCGTAGGGTTCACCCCAACTAAAACCCAGATCTTCCACAAGATCCAGTACCAGCGTGTGTTTGTAGGCTGGATCGGGATACTCTTTTTTGTACGGAAATTTCCCCTGGTTGGGATTGCCGCCTTTAACGGTTGGCACTGGATCCAGGCCGACGTAGATTTGAATCGTGTTGATCCTCCACTCACCTGAGGGTTCAACCTGGATGTGCAACTTTTCGCGTGAGTTCCAGACGCGTACTATGCCGGCATCAATGGTTTGACCGGCAATGAGGGGAGTCTCAAGCAAGCCAAGTCCTCCGTATGCGCGGTTCACCGGTCTCTCCTCCGCAAATGCCAAACCAAGGTAAGGTATTCCTACTGCAAATAAAAAACTGCTTGCAAAAACGAAAAACATCAAAACTCCATACAACTTTCTTGTTTTCATCAACTGCCTCCTTTTTTCTCTAATTGTCTACGGGGATCGCCATTCACATCATTGCGAGCAAAACAATCCTCCTGTTCAAAAATTTCGACAACCTTCCGTTGCCTTGCTGCCAAAAAAAAAGGCACAAGCAGAACATTCCCGTCTGTAAAAGAACGGTTGTTCGCTTGTGCCTTTAATAATGAACTTGGGCTTGACTTGGTCGTAAAGTCGTAATATCTTATATAAGACCATTTGGACCAGTCCTCATGGTTGAGGGCTGACGATTGCTGCCTGCCAAAGCTGAATCGTCAGCCTTTTCTTTTTGGCTTAGTATTTCACAATATCTGACGTACTGTTCAAAAGGGAGGAGATGTCCGGATCAGTCAGGGGGACTCAAAAAAAGTATCCGATCCGAAAAAATTTCTAAACTACATAATACAAAACTCTTCCAGAATATCAATATTGAAAGATTGGGGATATAATATGGATCAAATATCCATATTATGAGGTGGAAAAAAGGTGGGTCCTAAGGTAAGTTTCGAGGTTTATCTTCTTGTTTTTTATGCCAAACTTTTTTCTGATTTTGTTCCTGTGAGTATCAATTGTGCTTGTGGCCAGATTCATAAATTCTGCGATTTCTTTTGTGCTTTTACCATGCTTAATAAAATTTGTTACCTGAATTTCCTTGGGAGTGAGCTTTAAATTTATTTTGGAAAATTCGCGCACCAACGGCACAACAATCTCATTCAAATTTGATTCGATGATATTTATATGTGCCTTTTGTTTGCTGTCCAATCTACTCTTGTTTAATTTTTCCAAAAAAGGTATAATGAGTTCCTTTGTATTCAGTAATACCGTCTCTTCAAGATCTGTTTTGGCTTCGATTCCTTGTTGCATCAAAACTTTGATCGCTGTATTTCTTTCCTCAAGTATACAGGCTTGTAACTCTAATTTTGCCCTTGTTCTTTTTAGGAATTTCTCAGCCTTCTTGAGATCGGATATTGCCGCCTGTAGTTCTTTTTTTGTTTTTGAAGGCCCTACCCTTCGTTCATGAAAACGTTTTTCTATCTTGCGGTACTCATTTTGCAAATCTTTTGCCTCTTTTCGATCTTTAGTCTTTTGAGCACATATAACGACACATATCGGGTTTGCTTTTTGACCAAAAACAGGAAAAGCGCAGATCTCCCGCCATCCCTCCGCTCCATTCAGCTCAACCACGGGCATGATTTCTTGCTGAACACTATGGTTATTGAAAGATCTTTCCACGGGACAAGACTCACAACATTTACTTTTTCCATGGTAGGCTTCGTAACATTTTCTGCCTATGACAGGGAGAACAGGGGAGTGCCATTGTGCAACTATTTTGTTAGCCAGAAGTATGTTTAAATCGCTGTCAAGCACAAATATGCCATAAAAAACCGCATTTAAGGCTTTTCTTCTTTCATATTTCATGAGCACTACCTTTCAGGCACTCGTCATTCCCATGAAGGTATAAATCCAGCGCTTTTACGGGTTTTCCGGATTCCCGTTTTCACGAGAATAACGTTTGGTGCCGGAACTTAGGCCACTTTCAGATCAGTTATTAAAATCATTTGTTTACTCTATTGTGATGTTGATGAGTGTTGCCTTTTCCTTTTTCCCCATCATGCCGATTCGTATTTTGACCGCCACCAGCAAAAGCAAATGTTGAACTAAAAATAAATAAAGCTGTCAAAATTGCGAGTGTTTTTTTCATAACATTCCTCCTTTTTTTTAAGACTTTAAAATAATTAGTAATCGACATTCCTGCCCGAATAATAAGCAACAAGTATGCCAAGGAGGAAAAAAATCATAACTATTGAAATTTACAACATTTTTTCCTTAACGCTTGTCGAACTGCGCATAAACGTCCTGTGTTGACACGCAGTAATTGCATACGTATCTGCAAATATTGCACCATCTTTTACAAGCCATATTCCTTAATCCG
>JAJSZO010000054.1:0-11045 GCA_030262795.1 Deltaproteobacteria bacterium
AATAAGGTATTATAATGTCGCAGCTAAAACACTATTATGAAAAAGAAATTATCCCCAAGTTGATGGAGACCTTTAAGTATCGGAATGTCATGGAGGTTCCTAAACTTGAAAAGGTTGTGCTGAATATTGGCTTGGGAGAGGCTATCCATAATATAAAATTGCTTGATTCGGCCGCAGAAGATATGAAACTTATATCGGGGCAGCAACCTGTTGTTACACGTGCCAAAAGGTCAATTGCTGCTTTTAAGCTTCGCGAAGGAATGCCGATCGGATGTATGGTTACCCTTCGTCATATACGCATGTATGATTTTTACAGCAGGACAGTTAACATAGCTCTTCCTCGAGTTCGTGATTTTAAAGGTGTTTCAGCTAAAGCTTTTGATGGTCACGGTAATTATACATTGGGGATCAAAGAACATATTATTTTCCCCGAGATTGAGTATGATAAAATTGACAGGATTAAGGGACTTAATATAACAGTAGTTACAACAGCTAAGAATGACAGAGAGGGGAAAGAACTTCTTAAGCTGTTAGGCATGCCATTTAAGGATTAATAGTGTGGCTAAGTAACGATGCATAAATGAGAAAGTTATTTAAACCTCGTTTCTAAGGAGGATAATTTGGCAAAAACAGCTCTTAGAATGAAAGCTATGAGAAAACCAAAGTTCGAAGTTCGGGCATACAATAGATGCTCTATCTGCGGCAGACCAAGAGGTTTTTTGAGAAAATTTGGAATTTGTCGTATTTGTTTTCGCAATCTGGCCTCCCAGGGCATGCTTCCAGGGGTTATAAAATCTAGCTGGTAATTTTTATAGTTATAATAAATAGTTAAAAGTTGTATAGTTACGGAGAAAACAATGGCGATGAGCGATTCGATTGCGGATATGTTGACCAGGATCAGGAATGCTGAAAAGGCAAAATTTGGTGCCGTTAATATTCCCGCGTCAAAGTTAAAAATTGAAATAGCCAACATATTAAAAATTGAAGGTTTTATTAAGAATTATAAATTCATAAAAGATACCAAACAGGGTATCTTGCGTATCTATCCTAAATATGGGCCAGGACAGTCAAAAGTAATATTTGGCCTTGAGCGTGTCAGCAAGCCTGGTAGAAGAGTTTATGTAAAGAGTAAAGATATAAAGCCGGTTTTGAATGGCATGGGAATTGCGATTTTATCCACATCTAATGGGATAATGACAGATAAAAAAGCCAGGGGTAAAAACATAGGTGGCGAGATCCTCTGTAATATATGGTAGTGTCCGAACGAAAATTAGCAGTTTTCGTTCAGGCACTATGGTAGCCAACAGGAGTATTATTATATGTCTCGAGTAGGCAAGAAACCGATATTGATACCTGATAAGACAAAGGTATTATATAAAGATGGGATAGTTACTGTAGAGGGGCAAAAAGGCACTCTTGCAAGATCTGTACATCCTTTAATCAATCTTGAAATAAAGGATGGTGTTATGAATGTGATCATGAAAGAAGAGGGCAGGGTCAGCAGGTCATTGCAGGGCCTTACTATAAGTCTAGTTTCTAATATGCTAACTGGTGTAACCAAGGGGTTTGAGCGCGTTCTGGAGATAAACGGTATAGGTTATCGCGCTATGCTTAGCGGTAATCATATAGTTTTTAATCTTGGATATTCACATCCTATTGATTTTGATCTACCAAAGGGTATTTCTGCATCTATTGAGAAAAATAATATTATAAAACTTTCCGGAATTGATAAAGAACAGTTAGGACAGATATCGGCAGCAATTAGACGATTAAGACCGCCTGAGCCGTATAAGGGCAAGGGGATCAAGTACGCTGAGGAATATATTCGTAGAAAAGCAGGTAAAACCGGTGCTAAATAGAATAACAGTTTACGGTTCGCGGTGCTAATTGTAGGGGCACGGAGCGCCGTGCCCCTACATAGTTTTGGTCATTTTCTAATTTATGGGGATAAATAAGATGGGTTCGTTGGATCAAAGAAGACTTTCGCGTTTGAAGAGAAAAAAAAGAATAAGAAAATCTATATTTGGCACACAACAAAGGCCAAGACTGAGCATTTTCCGAAGCGCAAAACATATTTATGCGCAGATAGTTGACGATGCCACTGGCCATACTCTGGTTTCGGTATCAACTTTGGAGCAACTAGTCAAAGAATCCCCTGAGTATAACAATAAAATTTCAGTGGCGATCCTTGTTGGAAAACTTGTAGCTGAACGTGCGAGTGAAAGAGGAATTAAGAAGGTAGTATTTGATCGGAATGGTTTTTTATACCACGGTCGGGTTAAAGCGGTTTCTGATGGTGCTCGTGAAGCTGGCTTGGATTTTTAAAGGAGGCGGAATCTTGTTTAAACGAGATACAGACGAAAGTCAGTTGATTGATAAGGTAGTTCATATTAACAGAGTGGCGAAGGTAGTTAAGGGCGGTCGCAGGTTTAGTTTTAGCGCTATAGTAGTTGTTGGCGATGGAAAAGGTCGTATTGGTTATGGTTTAGGTAAAGCGGGAGAGGTGCCGGAAGCAATCCGAAAAGGTATAGAAAAAGCAAAAAAGAAGATGATTAAAATCTCCCTGATTGATGGTACAATTCCCTTTGAGGTTATAGGAAAGTTCGGCGCAGGGAAAGTATTTTTAAAACCTGCTTCAAAAGGGACTGGAGTTATAGCCGGCGGTGCTGTCCGTGCAGTGTTAGAGGCAGTAGGTGTAAATAATATTCTTACAAAGTGTATTGGATCCCATAATCCTCATAATTTGGTGAAGGCTACTGTTACAGGACTGAGTCAACTGCAAAGTCGTGAACAGGTGGCTGCCAGACGTGGCAAAAGAGTAGAAGATTTGTAGAAGGGCAGGGATTAGGGATCGGGGATTAGGGCTCAGGGGGCAATCTTCAATTAACCACTAACCAATAAAGGGAAATATAAATGTCTGACAAATTGAAGGTGACTCTTGTTAAAAGCATGATTGGGAGGCCTGAAAAACATCGCAAGATACTGCGAAGTATGGGGCTTACAAAGATAAACAGAGCGATCGAATTTAAAGATAGTCCTTCTATTCGTGGGATGATAAACAAGGTTTCGCATTTAGTTAAGGCTGAGGAGAAGATGGATGAGGCTTAATGAATTGTCGCCGGCAACGGGATCTCGCAAATTGCGAAAACGTCTTGGTCGCGGTGTGGGCTCAGGAAGCGGTAAGACTGCCGGTAGAGGTACAAAGGGACATAATAGCCGTTCCGGTGGAGGTGTGAGACCCGGTTTTGAAGGCGGCCAGATGCCTATTCATCGTCGTTTACCAAAACGTGGCTTTACAAATATTTTCAAAAAAAATATTGCTGTAATTAATATACGTGATCTGTCGAGATTTGAGAAAGACAGCATAGTGGATGAAGATGCTCTTTTTACTTCCGGCTTTGTTAAAGGTAAAATAGATGGCATCAAACTTCTTGGTCAAGGCGAAATAAAATTTCCTCTCACTGTACGATTAAACACTGTCAGTAAAAATGCCGGAGAAAAAATTCTTGCTGCTGGTGGAAATATAGAGATTTTATAGTATGGTTAGCAATGGATTCGGAAATATATTTAAAATACCCGAGTTGAAAAAAAGGATATTATATACCTTTGCTCTTCTTATAGTTTACCGTATCGGAGTGCATGTTCCAACTCCCGGAATAGATGCTGTTGCGCTTGCCTCATTTTTTGCTCGAGCAAAAGGAACACTGCTTGGCATGTTTGATATGTTTTCGGGCGGTGCGCTGGAAAGGCTCTCAGTTTTTGCTCTCGGGATAATGCCATACATAAGTGCGTCTATTATTCTCCAGCTTTTAACGGTAGTTGTACCGCATCTTGAGAGGTTGTCAAAAGAAGGTGAACAAGGGCGGAAAAAGATTACACAGTATACCCGTTACGGAACGGTATTGCTAAGCATAATACAAGGGTTCGGTATCAGCGTCGGCCTTGAACAAATGAGTTCGCCCGGCGGTGCTGCTGTTGTTTTAAATCCTGGATGGGAATTCAGACTTATGACTGTAATTACCCTAACAGCGGGAACAGCCTTTATTATGTGGCTCGGTGAGCAGATAACAGAGAAGGGGATTGGTAATGGTATTTCACTTATAATATTTGCCGGTATTGTTGCCCGGTTGCCGAATGCAGTGGCAAATACTTTTAAACTCCTTTCAACAGGAGAAATGGGAATTTTTTTAATCCTGATTATGATCATTTTTATGATAGCTGTTGTAGGTTTCATTATATTTGTTGAGCAGGCGCAGCGACGCATACCGGTGCAATATGCCAAAAGGGTTGTGGGCCGTAAAATGTACGGAGGTCAGAGTACCCATCTTCCATTGAAGATTAATACATCAGGAGTAATACCACCTATTTTTGCATCATCAATTATGATGTTTCCGGCAACTATAGGCAGTTTTATAGCAATTGTTTGGATTCAGAATATTGTCTCTGCAATAACGCCAGGCAGCATTATTTATGAAACATTATTTGTAGGTTTAATATTCTTTTTCTGTTATTTTTATACCGCCATCACATTTAACCCTGATGATGTTGCGGAAAATATGAAAAAACATGGCGGTTATATACCTGGTATTCGTCCGGGTAAGCGTACAGCGGACTATATTGAGAGAGTTTTGACTCGAATAACTCTTGGTGGGGCGATATATGTTTCAGCAGTATGTGTGCTTCCGTCAATTTTAATATCAAAATTTAATGTTCCTTTTTATTTCGGTGGTACAGCGCTTCTTATAGTTGTTGGAGTAGCTATTGATACTGTATCTCAAATAGAATCACACATGTTGACACGTCATTACGAAGGTTTTTTAAAAAAGGGCGGAGATAGAATTAAAGGAAGATTTTAAGATGGTGATTTTAAAATCTCCCGAAGAGATTGAAAAGATTTATGCAAGTAATCAGATCGTAGCGGAAATTCTTTCTCAACTTGAGTCAGAGATAACACCTGGAATTGATACTCTTTATTTAAATGACCTTTCGGAACGTTTGGCGAGTGAGAAAAATGCAATTCCGGCTTTTAAGGGATACAGGGGTTTCCCTTATTCAATATGCGCGTCTGTAAACAACGCGATTGTGCACGGATTTCCTTCTAAAACACTGCTGAATGAAGGTGATATTATCAGTCTGGATTTTGGTGTTCGTTTAAACGGTTATTATGGTGATTCAGCTATTACAGTAGCCGTTGGCAAGATATCAGAATCTGCTCGAAGGCTAACTCGGGTTACGGAAGAGTCTCTCTATAAAGGTATTGAAAAGGCGATTCCCGGTGGCAGGCTTTCGGATATTTCTCATGCAATCCAAACGCATGTTGAAGCGGCTGGTTTTTCTGTAGTTCGCAAGTTTGTAGGGCATGGCATAGGAAGCAATCTGCATGAAGAACCTCAGATACCTAATTTTGGGAAGGCTGGCAAGGGGAGTATATTAAAAACGGGTATGACTTTGGCTATAGAGCCCATGGTAAATGAAAAAGCTTGTGATGTTAAAATACTTGAAGATGGATGGACGGCTGTAACAAAGGATGGTTTTTTGTCTGCACATTTTGAGCATACGATTGCGCTTACAGAAAGTGGTCCGATTATTTTAAGTAAAAGGAATAGGAGTTAAAAATGCCAAAGGAAGAGGCGATAAAAGTAGAGGGAAAGGTTATTGAGTCTCTGCCCAATGCAATGTTTAAGGTTGAACTTGAAAATAAACATCAAGTGCTTGCGCATATTTCCGGGAAAATGCGCATGCATTTTATAAAAATTTTGCCGGGAGATAAGGTTACAGTTGAGCTTTCACCATATGATCTCTCTCGCGGTAGGATAACATACAGGTCAAAGTGAAATAGCTATTAGCTTATTAGTAGCTATTAGCTAACAGCTAAGAGCTAAGAGCTTGCCCGAAGGGCATAGGAGGTAGTTATGAAAGTAAGGGCATCAGCTAAAAAAATTTGCAGTAAGTGTAAGATCATTCGTAGAAAAGGCGTTGTAAGAGTGATCTGCGAAAATAAGCGGCACAAACAGAGGCAAGGATAGAGGAGGACAAGTTTTGGCAAGAATTGCGGGCGTAGATTTACCTAGGAAAAAGCGGATTGAGATAGCGCTGACATATATTTATGGAATCGGCAGAACAATATCGAAAAATATATTAGCAAAGCTTAACATTGATTCTGATACAAAGAGTGATGATTTGTCAGAAGCCGAGATTAATAATATCCGCAAGGTTATTGACAGTGAATATAAAGTTGAAGGTGAGCTCCGTACAGAAATTTCTATGAATATCAAAAGGCTTATGGATCTTGGAGCATATCGTGGCCTACGCCACCGTAAATCGCTTCCCGTGCGGGGACAGAGGACAAGTACTAATGCGCGCACAAGAAAGGGGCCGAAAAGATCGGCCGTTAAGAAGAGAGGTGGAGAGAAAAAGAAGTAATTCGGGTAATATAACCTTGATCCGCAACCCGTAAGAGGAGAAAGAGGCTTTATCTATGGCTAAAAGAGTCCGTACTAAAAAGAAAGAAAAGAAAAATATTCCGAATGGAATAGTGCATATTCAATCTACTTTCAATAATACAATAATTACAATTACAGATCCTGCAGGTAATGTTGTTGCCTGGTCAAGTTCCGGAGTCCAAGGGTTTAAAGGATCTCGAAAGAGTACACCATTTGCTGCTCAGCTTGCCGCAGCTGACGCTGTAAAAAAGGCGAAGGAACATGGAATGAGGAGTGTTGAAGTATATGTAAAAGGTCCTGGAGCGGGAAGGGAATCGGCGCTTCGCTCATTGCAAGCTACAGGTTTTAATGTTGTTATGATCAAAGATGTTACCCCTATTCCACATAATGGTTGCAGGCCACCAAAAAGGCGCAGGGTATAGATAGTGCCTGAACGAAAACTGCTAATTTTTCCAATTTCTGCGTCAGGCTTAAATTTTAATCCTCGAAATACTCAATGTATTCCTGTGGTTAAAATTTGCGCTTTCCTTGAACTTGAAAAGATTTTCTAGTTTTCGTTTGGACACTATAAAAAAAGGAGGAGAATTTGGCACGATATATAGGATCTGTTTGCCGGCTATGCCGACGAGAAAACTTAAAATTGTTTCTAAAGGGAGATCGTTGTTATTCTGATAAATGTGCTTTTGACAGACGGGGTTATCCACCAGGCCAGCATGGCCAGCGTCGTGGAAGAAAAAATTCAGACTACGCTATTCAGCTTCGTGAAAAGCAGAAGGTAAAACGTATGTACGGTCTTTCCGAAAAACAATTCCGTCTATTTTTTAAGAGCTCGGACCGTCAGAAGGGTATAACCGGAACAAATTTGCTTGTATCGCTGGAACGTAGGCTTGATAATGTTGTTTATCGTTTGGGCTTTGTTAATTCAAGAACTCAAGGTCGTCAGCTTGTTAAGCATAGTCACTTTCTTATTAATGGCAAAAAGGTAAACATTCCTTCATACACGATAAAAATGGGTGATGTTGTTGAAATACGTGAAAAAAGCCGTAACATGCAGACCATAAAAGATTCACTTGACGCCGTTGTTCGAAGAGGTATTCCACAGTGGCTTGATTTGGATAAAGATGGCCTGAAAGGTATAGTAAAAGCCTATCCTGTTCGAGAAGATCTGACAATGCCTATTCAGGAGCAGCTCATAGTGGAGCTTTATTCCAAGTAAAAGACAGTTTTTTTGTCCACGTTCCTTAGCAAGTTTAAAACTATCAGTATATAATGAACTGTTCTTAGCTCTTGTCAGCTATGAGCTAAGAGTTCGCCCAAAGGGCGTTAATTTAATCCGGAGATAAAATATGTCGTCAAATGAACTTATGTACATGAACTGGCAAGAAATGATAAGGCCGGAAAAGGTACAGGTAACCAGCAAATCTACTTATGGCAAGTTTGTTTGCGAGCCTCTTGAAAGAGGATTTGGCATAACGATTGGCAATTCTTTAAGGCGGATAATACTTTCTTCTTTGTATGGCTCTGCAATAGTAGCGGTAAAATTTGATACTGTAATGCATGAATTCAGTGTTATTTCAGGTGTACTTGAGGATGTTTCTGAGATTATTCTTAATTTGAAACAGGTGCGCTTCAAAGTAGCCCATGCTGAACCAAAGACAGTTTACATTAATGCCGAAGGAGAGGGAGAAGTAACTGCCGGCGATATAAGCAGTGATGATGGAAGATGCGAAGTTTTTAATCCTGATTTACATATTGCAACTCTCTCCGGAAAGGCGAAGTTGAATATGACTATGACCGTTAAAGTCGGGAAAGGATATTCTTTGTCCGAAGCAAATAAGGTTGAGGATGCACCTTTAGGCACAATACCTATTGATGCAGTATTTTCTCCGATTAAGCGTGTAGCTTATGTAGTAGGTAATGCCAGGGTAGGGCAGAAAACTGACTATGACAAGCTCACCTTAGAGTTGTGGACAGATGGAAGCATACTCCCCGAGGACGCTGTTGCATACGCCGCCAAAATTTTAAAAGAGCAATTAACTGTTTTTATTAATTTTGATGAAAAGATTGAACCGGAAGCCGAGAAGAAATCTGATGAGTTGCGGGAGCCTCAGTTTAATGAAAACCTTTACAGAAGTGTTGAAGAGCTTGAGCTTTCTGTTCGTAGCGCTAATTGTCTCAAAAATGCCGATATACTAAAGATTTATCAGTTAGTAAGTAAAACCGAATCAGAAATGCTTAAGACAAAAAACTTTGGTAGAAAATCTTTGAATGAGATTAAGGAAGTCTTAAGTGAAATGGGTCTTTCTCTCGGTATGAGGCTTGATGGATTTGTGCCTCCTGAAGAAGATGCAGATGAAGAGGAGCAAGAGGAGCAAGAGGAGCAAGCTGATCTATGAGACATCGAAAAGCTGGATTGAAATTAAATAGAACTAGTAGTCACAGAGAGGCCATGTTCAAAAACATGGTCACTTCTTTGTTTAAATATGAACGTATCCGTACTACTGATGTAAAAGCAAAGGGATTAAGACCATGGGCAGACCATCTGATCACTCTTGCGAAGCGGGGAGATCTTCATGCCAGACGCCAGGCGCTTTCAATAATAAGGGAGAAAGATGTCGTTCACAAGCTGTTTAGTGAAGCTAAAGAGCGCTTTGGTGCAATATCCGGGGGCTATACAAGGATTGTTAAGCTGAAAAGACGTCCTGGAGATGCTGCGCTTGTTTCTATGATCGAACTCGTTATTCCGGAAGAGGAAAAGAGTAAAAAGAAGAAAACAAAGGGCAAAAAAAGTACTGTTGTTAAAAAGAAACAGGTTGCAGTAGAGAAGGGCACACCTGAGAAAAAAGAAGAAAAGCCTGTAGAAAAAATAGCAGAAGAAAAGCCTGTCAAGCAAGAAGAAGATACAAGCAAGAAGTCAGATGAAATGGAGTTAGCAGCAGAGTCAAAAGAGATTATAGCTAAAAAAGATAAAGCTGAAAATAATATAGAAAAAACCGAGCCTGAGAAATAGTAAGGAACGTGGACGAAATAAAAAAAGCCCTGTGATAAACAGGGCTTTTTTTATTTGTTATAAGTTGATTAATTATCTACCTTCAGCCTTTCACCTATCCACCTGTAGTTACTTTGTACTTTTCAAATGCGGCCCGTGCTTCTTCTATTAATAGATATTCTTTTCCTGTATATCTTGGCGAGAAGTGGAAAAGAGTGTATTGCTTAACATTGGCTTCGCCTGATAGTCTGCCGGCTTGATAAGCAGTAAGGTGATATTTTTTATCAGCCATATCTTTGTCATTTTCAAGAAACGCTGCTTCTATAAAAAGATGATCAGATTTTTTTGCCAATTCTATTATTTTTTCTTTGTTATATTTACTATAAACTACATCTGTAATATATGTAATCTTTTGCCCTGGAGTAATGAGCGCGATTTGTTTTGAAAGATCCTCAAGAATAAATTTTTTTTCTTTATTATCTTTTCCGTATTTTACTCTGAATTCTGAATCAGGAGCCTGGCAGTTGAATAAAGCTTTTTTGAACTCTTTTAGCCAGGGGCCTATTTCAAGCCCAAGAGCAATAACTCTGTCTTTAATTATATTAACGTGAAATCGTTCTTCGATTGAAAATCCTAAGCATGGTATGCTGTGGTCAAGGATTACAGCGGAAACAGACAGAGCCGGTTCTTTTAAAAGGATGGTGTTAAAGAGTTCTTTTATATCTTCTTGAATAGGAATAAATCTGTTTTGACACAGATACTGTCTAAAAATCAGGTGATCAGGATATACCTCGGTAACATTTAAAGATAACCTGTTGTTGAAATTTTCTACAAGGTTCCATGAATAGCCGGCCAGTTTTCCTTCAATATTTTTTATAAAACCCTCAGGACCATATAGGTATAAATTTTTTTCACGACCAAGGAAAAGTCGCAACATCCTGTCAAAACCGACAAAATGATCCATATGTGTATGTGTGACAAAAACATGGCTTATCTTAAGAATATCTCTTGTTGAAAGAGAATTAATATCGCCTAAATCGAAAATCAGGGCTCGTTTTTCAAATAAAAAGGGAATAAATATTCCAGGGTCATCGAAATGTCCGTTGATTAGCCTTGGATGAAAGGATGGGGGCATTGTTATGGCAGAAATTTTATAACTTGCTGGTTTATGCAATGATATATATCTTCATCAGAACCGAATATATCAATAATATCTTTGTGATTAATTAGTATTTCAATGACAAAAGATGTAACATAAATACTTACTATATGTGGATTAGGAACAATATTTCTCACTGGTGCTATTTGGTAATCAATATCAAACTCATCAGAATTACTTAACTTTTCGAGGCATTTATTAATCTGTTCTTCTAATCCGTTTTTATTGGTTGTTTCAATGATATTGTTCTCAATAAGCTTCATGGCAATAGCATTTGAAAGTTGTTCTATAGAAGCTTTTACGTTTTGTATTGCCTGTTTTCGAGCATGTTCTTTTGAAGATTCTATTTTTGATAAAATGCTTGATTCACGATTACTTGGCCTGAATGTTTTAGACATGGATTATCACCTGTAGTTGTTGTAACGGTTCAGGGGTTTACGGTTCAGGGTTCAGG
>JAJSZO010000054.1:11145-13127 GCA_030262795.1 Deltaproteobacteria bacterium
GGTTCAGGGTTCAGGATTGGTTGCTGGAACTGTGAACCTTTACGTTTCTTCAATAATAATTTGTGCTTTTTTCGTTCCATTCCAGTGGTTCCAGCGTAGCCTGAATGCAATTTTTTCAAATCTGTCATTTAATGGTTTGCTTTTGTCAATGTTGAAATGAATTGTATTAAAGCTTTTTCCTTTGCTGGATGAATTTTGCTTTAAAAGCATACTTCTATGATTTTTACCAACAATTTTTGAAGATAAAACTTTAATATTTTTAGCCGTAAAAAGCGGTTCATCGTTTCCTGAACCAAAAGGCTTTAAAGCTTCAAGATCGTCAATCAGTGTGTCTGAAATATCATCGAAATTAAGTTCATAATCAATTCTAATTACCGGCGCAAGATTTATTGTTTGTTTATTTGCAATTTTTTCAAAATTTTCTTGAAATAGATTTAGATTTTTATTTTTTATTTTTAAGCCCGCAGCCATTGCATGCCCGCCAAAATTTTCAAGATCACTTGAACAATTCATAAGTCCGTCATACAGGTCAAATCCAGGTATACTTCTCGCAGAACCTTTACCAATACTATCTTTTGTTGAAATAAGCACAACAGGCCGAAAAAATTTTTTTACAAGCCTTGACGCAGTTATCCCAAGAATTCCTTCGTGCCAGCCTTGATTAGATAATACAAGTGTTTTCTTTTCTAACAGATGTGGATTTTCATTTAAATATAACAGGATATTATCAGTCAGCTTTTTTTCAATAACCTGTCTTTGGATATTCAATTTGTTGAGTGTTTGAGCAATTTGTCTCGCTACATCAAGGCGTTGTGTAGTTAAAAGTTCAACTGCAATTTTTGCATGGTCTATTCTACCCGGTGCATTTAATCTTGGCGCCAGCTTGAAAGCAATATCATTTGTATCTGTTGATGAGCCTTTTAATTTGCATTCTTCGATCAATGCTTTCATTCCATTCCGTTCACCTGTGTAGATTTTTTCAAATCCCGCATTAACTAATATCCGGTTTTCATCAACAAGAGGAACCATATCAGCAATGGTTCCGAGGGCCACGAGGTCGCAAAGATTTTTTAAATTGGGCTCTGGCAAAGTATCCCAGAAGTTGTTGTCACGCAGGTATTTTCTGAGGCAGATCAGAAGATAAAAGGCCACACCAACTCCTGCGAGGTTATCAAGCCCTGATGTGCAATCAGAGCGTTTGGGGTTTACAACAGCAAATGCATGAGGCGGTTTGTCCGATATTCTGTGATGATCGGTTATAATTACATCTATTCCAATATCTTGTGCAGCTTTCACAGCATCATAACTGCCGGACCCGCAGTCCACAGTTATTATAAGATTTATTCCTTTTTGCAGAGCGTAATCCATAATATGGTTTTTTTGCAGACCATATCCTTCCTTTATCCTATGCGGGATATAGTAAGATACATTTGCTCCTATATAACGGAAGAACTCTAAAAGGATGGTTGTAGCTGTTATTCCGTCGACATCATAATCCCCGAAAATTAAAATTTTTTCATTATTGATTATTGCGGAATAAATACGGCTGACAGCGGTATCCATTCCTTTTATTGAAAACGGAGAGCGCAAATTGTTAAGTGACGGGTTAAGAAAATCAAAGGCATTTTCAACAGAAACAATGTTTCGATTAATTAGAATGCTTGCTATGATAGGATTACATTTAAGCTCATTACTGATTTTTCTTACAGAATTGATATCCGGTTGAAGCAATTGCCATTGTTTTTTCATAAGTAAGATATAGCTTGTATTGTGATTTTGGACAATAATAAATTGATAGCCATCAAATATGATTCGATTTTTTTATTGAAAAAATAACAAATGATGGTATTTTAAATTTGAACCGTGAACCTAATAACATGAGTAGTTACGTTTTTGAAAACAATAAAAAAATATTATCGAATTGAACGAAAAGAAATCTGCTTCCTGAAATTTATTTTTGAGGCATATGATGGAATTGCAAC
>JAJSZO010000055.1:0-6783 GCA_030262795.1 Deltaproteobacteria bacterium
CAGGATTGTTCATTTTGGAGCTGATATCCCGATTTCAAACACAATCCTGATGTTTATTCTGATAAATATCAATTTGCTATTGCTTATCTTATTGATATTTCTTGTATTTAGAAATCTGGTAAAGCTGCTTTATGATAGAAAACGTAAAGTCATGGGAGCAAAGCTTCGCACAAGGCTTGTCGTTGCATTTATAGCTCTTACCCTTCTGCCAACCATTGTTCTGTTTTTCTTTTCGATCAATTTTATTACAACCAGCATTGAATTCTGGTTTAATGTGCCTGTCGAGCAAGCTCTTGAAAATTCACTGCTTGTTGGAAGAAGTGTTTATAAACATGCAGAGGAAAACAACCAGTTTTTTATGGAAAAAATATCATATCAAATTAAGACCAGGAATTTTTTAGCTCATAGAAATAGAAAATCTTTTTCCAAGTACATCCTGATAGTCCAGCGGGCATTCAATTTTCATGCCGTAGAAGTTTATAACATAAATTCAGAGCGAACTACATTTGCCATAGACCAGAGGCTTGAGGATGAACCTCTTAGTTTTATTTCAGCAGATAACTTCAGGAAAGACTTTGAGTCAAAAAAAGTAATATCAATTTTTGAAAACATTAATTCCGGTGAGTTAATAAGAACTATCGGAACTGTTCCTTTTGGAGTCAAACATGAAGAGGCTGAAGCTTTTGTTGTATTGACCATTCTTATTTCTTCGGATCTTGCAGAAAATATGGCTTCTATTTCAAGGGGTTTCGATGAATACCAGCAGATAAAATTATTAAAAAAGCCTATTCAGATTACCTATTACATAAATCTTTCAATAGTGGCGTTGCTTGTTGTCTTTTGTGCAGTATGGTTTGGTTTTTATCTGGCTAAGACAATTACAATACCGATTATGGAGCTTGCTGAAGGCACCCGAAAGGTTGCGGAGGGGGATTTAAGTGTAAACATAGCGGCTGTAGCTGATGATGAAATTGGAACTCTCGTTGATTCATTTAATAAAATGATCAAAGATCTCAGGATCAGCAGGGAACAACTGGAACTTTCTGCACGCATGCTTCGTGAGCAGAATACGGAAATTGAAGAAAGACGGCGGTATATGGAAATTGTTTTAAAGAATGTTTCTGCCGGTGTAATAACTCTCAGGGCCAATGGATTTGTTACCACAATTAACAAGTCGGCTGAAAAAATGCTGAATCTTAAGGCTGAGGATATATTAAACAAAAGTTATGAAAAGTTGTTAACAGGACAGTATATTAATCTTGCCATAGAAGTAATTGAAAATCTTACCAGTTCTCGGAAAGACCATGTCGAACTTCCTTTAAAGCTTACAATAGATGGAAGACCGCGGAGCTTTATGATGCATATTAATGAACTCAAAGATGATTCCGGACACCATGTTGGTATAGTTATGGTTTTTGATGATTTGACGGATCTGGAGAAAGCGCAGCGAATGATAGCATGGCGTGAAGTTGCTCGCAGAATTGCCCATGAGGTAAAAAATCCTTTAACTCCGATAACGCTTTCAGCTCAAAGACTTAAACGAAAATATTCAGAAAGGATAAATGAACCGATTTTTGATGAATGTACCAGGATGATAATTGATCATGTTGATATGATTCGAAATTTGGTAAATGAATTTGCTGCTTTTGCAAGATTCCCGACGGCAAATCCTGAAGCTTGTGAATTGCCGCCAATAATTGAAGAGACTGTAGCGCTTTACAAAGAAACTCATCAGAATATTAATTTCAAAATTATAATTTCAGATAAGATTCCGCGTATTAATCTTGATCGTCAGCAGATAAAACAAGCTATGATTAATCTGGTTGACAATGCAATTGTTGCAATTAAGAAACAGGGCAATATTACTATAACTTTGACCCATGATCCTATATTAAAGATGGTGAGAATAGAGGTAGCTGATGATGGGGCAGGTATTTCCGATGAAGATAAAACACGGCTTTTTGAACCTTATTTTTCGACAAAAAAGGCTGGAATGGGTTTAGGCCTGACAATTGTCAGCACGATAATTGCTGATCATAATGGCATGATACGCGTACAAGATAACCAGCCCAGGGGGGCTAAAATTGTAATAGAACTGCCGGTTTGAATAAAACCCTGAACCCTGAACCCTGAACCCTGTATTAAGGAGCTATGCTAAATGTTTCCATCTATTTTAATTGTTGATGACGAGCCTTCTATACTCCAATCTTTAAGCGGCCTGCTTGCGGATGAAGGCTTTGAGATTAAAACAGCCACAAATGGATATGAGGGATTAAAGATAATTGAAGAAGGATCTCCGGATCTTGTTCTGCTTGATATATGGATGCCTGGTATTGACGGGATTGAAACCTTAAAAGAGATAAAGAAAAATTATCCAACTATCCCGGTTATAATTATTACTGGTCACGGGACAATAGAAACAGCCGTAAAAGCAATAAAACTTGGAGCTTACGACTTGATAGAAAAGCCGCTTTCCATAGATAAAGTTATTGTTACAATTAACAATGCACTTAATTTCAGACGGCTTGAAGAAGAGAACAGGTATCTGCGAAAAAAAACGATTGAAAAAAATTCAATAACCGGTAATAGCCCTCGAACTAAGGTGCTGAAAAAACAGATAGCGCTTGTGGCTCCCACTGATACATGGATACTGATAACAGGTGAAAATGGTACAGGGAAGGAACTGGTAGCGAGAACTATACATCAGTTGAGTTCAAGGGTTGATCAGCCTCTTATAGATGTAACTTGTGCGGCAATTCCTGAGGAATTAATTGAGAGCGAACTCTTCGGCCATGAGAAAGGCGCTTTTTCAGGAGCAACCTCAAAGAAAAGAGGCAAATTCGAACTCGCTAACAACGGCACTTTATTTCTGGATGAAATAGGTGATATGAGCTTGAAAACTCAGGCTAAAATTCTTCGTGTTTTACAGGAGCAGCAATTTCAGCGAGTTGGAGGTGGTAGAATATTAAGTGTTAATGTAAGAGTAATAGCTGCCAGCAACAAGGATCTTGAACAAGAGATAGAAAAAGGTAATTTCAGAGAAGATCTTTATTACAGACTGAATGTGATACCAGTTGAAGTTCCTTCTTTAAGGGAGCGTTCTGAAGATATTCCTTTACTTGTTGCAACATTTTTTGCTGAATGTGCTAAACAAAATCGAAGTACAAAAAAAACCATGACAAAGGAAGCAATTGAACTAATGCATGCTTATTCATGGCCTGGAAATGTCAGAGAGCTGAAGAATCTTGTTGAGAGGCTGGCAATAATGGTAGAAAGGGATGTCGTAGATGTATCTGATGTACCGCCACCTTATCACCCTGAAACAATGGAAAAAACAAAGTCTTTCGAAAAACAGTTTTTTTTAATGGATGACTTAAAGGATGCTAAAGGGGCTTTTGAAAAAGCATTTATTCAAAGAAAACTTTTACAGAATAAGAATAATATTTCTAAAACGGCAAAAGCAATAGGTGTGAAACAGAGTTATCTTAATAAGAAAATGAAACAATTGTAATTCAACATGGCGACCACAAGGATCGCCCCTACTTTAGGCACTTATTTTAGGTTTAACTGAAGGAAAAAGTGACTTATCCGTATGCGGTAGAAACTTGGCGGCGCTGAATCTGTTCATAAATTCCTGATTTACGTTTAACTCAAGATAGGTTATTTTATCTCTGATAGCATCAATTTCATCTATGCAATCATTTGATGTAATTGCCATTGTTGCTCCGCCCAATGAACTGTTGCCCAGGGATTTGTAACTATCAATCGGCAGGTCGGGAAGCATTCCGATAGAAATGGCCGAGTTGGGATTGATATAAGAACCAAAGGTGCCTGCCACATAAAATGTAGAAAGACCTTTAAGTGACATTCCTACCGAAGAAGTAATAGTTTCAAGTATTGTATACATTGCTGCCTTAGATCTTATCAGGCTATCAATATCTGCCTGACTGATTATAAGGTCAGACCCTGTCCCTGATTTGCTTGCAGGCACTACGATGTAATATTTCATGCCATCTTTATCTTTCAGTCTGTTACTGCTGCACTTTGATGACACAAACTTACCGCGAATATCAATAATGCCATAAAGAAAGAAACAGGCAGCAAGGTCTATAAGTCCTGACCCGCATATTCCTTTAGGAGGCTTACCCCCTATTGTGTGAGCTTTAATGTTACAAGTAACGGGGTCAAATGTAATCCGATCAATAACTCCGGGACCAGCCAGCATTCCCATCCTGGTTACACCTCCTTCGAGGGCAGGACCTGCCGCACCCGCGCATGCTGCAAGCCAATGTTTATTACCGAGCAAGACTTCAGCATTTGTTCCAACGTCAACTAAAATAGATACATCTTCTTTTTTATTGATACCTGAGAAAAGAATACCTGCTATCAGATCGCCTCCAAAATAGCTGCCGACATTCGGGAATATAATAACTCTCGCAAGAGGATTAACATTAATATCCAATTCTTTCGCTTTAATAAGGCCGGGCTTGTTTACAACAGGAATATAAGGTTCTCGTATTATCCAATATGGATTGAGCCCCATAAAAAGATGAGTCATAGCAGTATTACCGGCTACGGAAACAGCGTATATATTATCCGGTTTGATATTGCATGAGCTGCACAATTTCTCAATCATTTGATTGAGACCGTCTATAATCAGTCTGTTTATCTTTTGCAGCCCTTCATCCTGATTAGAGTAATGTATTCTAGTTAATATATCAGGTCCAACAGCCATCTGGGGGTTGTCAAAGGTATGTTCAGCAAGAATTTGATTTGTTGAAAGGTCTATGATGCGTAGAACAACTGTTGTGGTGCCGAGGTCAACAGCCAGACCCGCAATTGGAATTGTATCTGTTGCGTTGGTAATACCTGCAAGAATCCATCTTGAGCGGTCTTTTAAAACAATACAGCGGACATTGTACTTCCATTTCCTGAGAAGAACAGGAAGCTTCCTTAATAAATAAAGGTCAATATCAACGGAATTTGTCCTGAGATAAGATTTTATGGCCTTTATCAGCCGTTCAGTATCTGCGGTATTATCTTGTAAAGAGGGTGGGATTAATGAAACGGTTTTTATCAGCATTCAGGCACTTAGGTGCGCGTAGGGCGCTAATTTAAGATACGTCGTCTATATACCATTCAGTTGGGTCAAGGAGAGAGTAGCCCATTTTCTTAAGTTTGCTTTTTACGCGACTCACATTTTTTGTTAAAAGGTATGGAAAGACTGCTCTCTTGCCTTCATCCCAGCATCTCGCTACAAGAACACTGCCAAAAGAAATATTTTCCTCGGTTATGACGTCAACAATTTTTTTCAACTGGCCTATTTTTTCTTCTACAATAATACATAATAAAGTTCCGGGTTCTTCTATACCGAGAACATTGATAAATGAGCGTAAAAGGTCACGAGTAGAGATGATGCCTTTAATTCTACCCTGTTCATCTACAACAGGGAATGCTCCAACGCGTGTTTTCTGCATAAGCATAAGGGCATCTTGAATGGTATATGACAAAGAAACAGTAAAGGGATCAATTATCATGATATCTTTAATCTTAAAGTCTAAAAGTTTTTCCCTTGCTTTTCCCGTATCGTAATCTTTTAACAGACTGCAAGGCAGAGCGCTTCTTATATCACGATCCGAGACAATTCCTATAATACGATTATCCTTAGCTACTATCGGAAGATGGCGTATACGGTGTTTGGCCATTTTATCTTTTGCTTCAAAAATATTGGCATCTTTGTCAATTGTGATGACATCCCTGGTCATTGATTGGCTGACAAACATTTTATCCTCCTATTTGTTTAAGGAACGTGGACAAAAGTTATTTCGTCCCCGTTCCTAATAGAATTTCAACATGATTTTTTGCCAGCTCCGGAAGGCGTTTAAGAGAATATCCTCCCTCCAGCACAGAAATTAATCTACCGTTAGAATAACTGCTTGCCATTTCGACTATTTTTTCCATTATCCAGGAAAAACCTTCTGTTGACAACTTGATATTTGACATATCATCATCAACATGAGCATCAAAACCAGTTGATGCAATAATAACTTCAGGCTTGAATGTTTTGAAAGCAACGAAGAGATTATTCTCAAACAATTTCTTGTATTCGCTGTCTCCCTTGTCCGGCAAAACAGGAGAGTTCAATGTAAATTCATAGCCGGGCCCTGATCCCTTTTCAAATTCCCGGCCGGTACCCGGGTATCCAAATGAGGGGTGCTGATGAATTGAATAATAAAATACAGATGGATCTTGTTCAAAAATATGTTGTGTTCCATTTCCATGATGGACATCAAAATCTACGATTCCGACCTTTTTTATATCCCATTCTTTTTGAAGATACCTTGCAGCAATTGCAACATTGTTGAAATAGCAGAAACCCATTGCTTTGTTAATTTCAGCATGATGTCCCGGTGGCCTTACAGCACAGAAGGCATTATCAATCTTGTTTTTCATGATCAGATCTATTGTATCAAGAATGCCTCCCACTGCAAGCAGAGCCGTATCATAAGTTTCCGGGCATATCTGATTATCCTGACTGTCGAATATCTTTTTTCCTGCCAGACAAGCTTCTTTAAACCGATTAATATAGTCTCTTTCATGCACAGTTTCTATCCATTTAAGATCTGCACTGCTTGCGCTGATCAAGGTTAGCATGGAAAGAAGATTTGCGTCTTTTATTCCGCTATAAATAGCTTTCAATCTTGCAGGAACCTCAGGATGGTATGGACCTGTATCATGAAGTAAATATTTTTTATCATATAAGAAGCCGGTTTTATTCATAAT